>NZ_BMOD01000011.1 GCF_014646895.1 Deinococcus roseus | reverse complement strand
CGGCTCACTGGGATGTGCAAGGGCTGAAGGGGGGTCTGGACTCTGGCTTGACGTAGATCCAACTTACCCGATCCACACTACAATAAGGGCAAAAAGCACAATGCAGAAGCAAAACCGTTCGTCTGCAACGGCAAGTCTCTGGGAGCCAGATGCTTTTGTGATGACGGGTTCTTGAGCAGAACAGCATTCGGAATAGGATCTGAACCGCTGGAATATGTGATTCCAGCGTCAAACATTGCTCTCGGCCCTCTGCTCTCAGCAAGGGGTGAGGCATGCCTCGCCCCTACAGGCCCTCGGTGTCTCCAGTTCTCACTGCCCTGAAATGACCCGTTTCTCAGCACTCTGGTTTACTCTGGGAAAGATGTTATGACCAGAAAAAAATCATCTTTGAGTTTGTTGCTGGCTTTTGCCCTGATTGTGGTGTTTCTGGTGGCGGTGGTGGTCAACCTGTACCGCCATTACACGGTGGCCACGGGAGCCGGAAAATACACGCTGGAAGTGAAGCCAGGGACCTCGGTGACCAGCATTGCCCGGGAGTTGCAGGAGCACCAGATTGTGCGCAACGCCGATGTGTTCCGTCTGGTGCTCAAGCAGCGGGGCCGCAGTGCCAGCATTCAGGAAGGCATTTACCAGTTCAGCGGAGAACAGGACATCTTTCAGGTGGCAGAGACCCTGGAACAGGGCGGAAAACCCCGTGTGATTCAGGTGGTCATCCCCGAAGGGAAACGCCTGAAGGACATCATCGGGATTGTGACCAAGTCCGGGATCAGCAATGCCAGTGCGTTGCAGGAAGCAGTGGCACAGCAATTGAAAAACTCGAAATATGCTTCGGGATCTCTGGAGGGGTTTCTTTTTCCAGCCACCTACCCTTTCCGGCCTGAAACCACGGCAGCAGAGGTCATCCAGACCCTGACCCGCCGCATGGAGCAGGAATTCACCCTGGAGCGCATTGAACAGGCAAAAGCGCTGGGTTTTTCGGTGCAGGAGTGGGTGACCCTGGCCAGTGTGGTGCAGGCCGAGGCCGCCAACACCCAGGAAATGCCCCTGATTGCAGGCCTGTTTTTGAACCGCATCAAGATCGGGATGCCCCTGCAGTCAGATCCCACGGTGGCTTACGGTCTGGGGAAAGACCTGCCACAGCTGGACCGCAGTGCAGGCGATTTCCAGAAGGACACGCCTTACAACAGTTACACCCGCCGGGAACTCCCACCCACCCCCATCAACAATCCGGGGGAAGCGGCTTTGCTGTCCATCCTCAATTCTCAGCGTCTGGTGAAGGGCAAACCCGCCCTGTATTTTGTGCATGGCCGGGACCGCCAGATCCATGTGAACAGCGACTTTGACAGCCATTTGCGGGATGTGGAACGCTACCGCTGAGTTCTGTTGCATTTCTAAAAACGTTTTTAGATGCTTTGCAGTGCCCCAATTCTGGATTTGCCCGAATTGGGGTTTTTGCTTGCCTGGGAATTGTGCTTCGCTGGTGTTTAACTGAAGCCCAGCAGAGTTGAACTTTACCGGGAAATATCCTATATTTGAGGCAATCGTTTGCAACCCAATACCCCAAACGGAGTCGCCTGCATCCGTTTCAAAACGTGCTGCCTTGATGTCTTGTAAAAACGTTTTTAGCGATGGGCGATCAAGGAGAACCCATGCACTGGAAATCAACCACCGGATGTCTTGTCTTTGCTGTTTTGCTGGCTGGCTGCAGCAAAAACACCCCTGCTTCAGAAGCAGTCACCCAGAATGCCCTGGCAAGCTGCACCAGCATTTCCATCAACGAAAATGCCTATTACCGCATTGTGGGCAGGCAATCCAACCGTTCACTGGATGTGAAAGAAGCAGGCACGGCCAATGGTGCCCTGGTTCAGACCTGGGGCTATGGTGGAGGAGACAACCAGAAATGGCGTTTCCAATCGGTGGGCAGCGGATTTTACAAGATCACCGTCAAGCACTCGGGCAAGGCTCTGGATGTCAGCGATGTGAGCCAGAACAACGGTGCCCTGATTCACCAGTGGGATTATGTGGGTGGCCAGAACCAGCAGTGGTGCGCCATCCCCACCGACAGCGGTTTTTACCGGATCCTGGCCCGTCACTCGGGCAAAGCGGTGGACATCAAGGACATGAACACCGGAGACGGTGGCACGGTACACCAGTGGGATTACGTGGGCGGGGCCAACCAGCAATGGAAGTTTGAACAGGTGGAAACCATCAACAATCCCATCTGGAGCCAGGAATTCAATGAGCCTTCGGGCACCCAGCCTTCCAGTGGCATCTGGAACATTGAAACCGGAAACGGTGGAACAGGCTGGGGCAACCATGAGCTGCAGAACTACACCAACAGCACCCAGAACCTCGCCACCAACGGGGCAGGGCAACTGGTGATCACCGCCCGCAAACAGGCCGGAGGAAGCTGCTGGAATGGCACCTGCCAGTACACCTCGGCCCGCATCACCACCCAGAACAAATACTCTGTGCTGTATGGCCGCATTGAGGCCCGCATCAAGATTCCTGGCGGTCAGGGCATCTGGCCTGCCTTCTGGATGCTGGGGGCCAACCTGGGCAGTGTGGGCTGGCCCAACAGCGGTGAAATCGACATCATGGAAGTGGTGGGCAAAGATCCCAACAACCTGCACACCACCCTGCACGGCCCTGGCTACTCTGGTTGCTGTGGCATTCACAGTGCCTACAACATGGGTCAGGCCATTTCCAATGCCTACCACGTCTTCGCTGTGGACAAGCGCCAGAACGACATCAAGTTCTTTGTGGACGGCATCCAGGTCTTCCGGGTGACCCCTGCCAACATTCCTGCAGGCACCCAGTGGGTGTTCAACCAGCCTTTCTTCATGCTGCTGAACCTGGCGGTGGGCGGCGACTGGCCCGGCAACCCTGATGCCAGCACCCCTTTCCCTGCACAGATGCTGGTTGATTACATCCGCGTTTATCCCTGAGCCTTTGAGTTGAACTTACACTGGGCCCTGGATCGAAAGATCTGGGGTCTGGTTTTTTGTTTCCCAAGGGGTGGTCAGGGTGCATTTCTGACCGCAAAGCAACATGCAGCCAAACCGCTGACATCAAATCGAAAGGATTCGACAAGTTACCTAAACAACACGCCACTCTGGAATCCAGATGCGTCAGTCTAAAGTATGGCCTTCTTTGACCTTCCTGTCCCCGAGCTGGAACGCTACTTGCCTGACCGCACCGAACGCCCGGATTTTGATGCCTTCTGGCAATCCACCCTGGCAGACGCCCGCAGCTTCCCGCTGGATGCCACCTTCACCCCACACCCCACGCCGTTTGAAACCCTGGAGTTCTTCGATGTGACCTACAGCGGTTTCGGCGGGCAAACCATCAAAGGCTGGTTTGTGCTGCCAAAACAGCGCACAGGAAAGCTCCCCTGTGTGGTGGAATACATAGGATACGGAGGAGGCAGAGGCATTCCCGCCCACTGGATGCATTACGCCAGTGCGGGTTATGCCCACTTCATCATGGACACCCGTGGACAGGGCAGCTCCTGGCGCACCGGAGACACCCCGGACCTGGACGGCGGCGGCCCACAGATTCCCGGTTTCATGACCCGTGGCATTGACCAGCCCGAAACATACTACTACCGCCGGGTGTACACCGATGCCGTGCGTGCTGTGGATGCTGCCCGCAGCCATGCCGAAGTTGACCCAGACAGAATCGCCATTCTGGGTGGCAGCCAGGGTGGAGGCATCACCATTGCTGTGGCCGGTCTGGACCCCACCGTGCAGGCCGTGCTTCCCGATGTGCCGTTCCTGTGCCATTTCGAGCGGGCGGTCACCATGGTGGACAGCTACCCCTATCAGGAAATCACCAATTACCTGAAGATCCACCGCAGCAAGATCGATCAGGTGTTCAACACCCTCAGTTACTTTGACGGCATGAACTTTGCTGCCCGTGCCAGGGGTCCTGCCCTGTTCTCGGTGGCCCTGATGGACACCATCTGCCCGCCCTCCACGGTTTACGCAGCTTTCAACCATTACGCAGGAGAAAAGACCATGCAGGTGTGGCCCTTCAACCACCATGAAGGGGGCGACCTGGACCAGACCATGCTGCGTCTGGATTTCCTGCAAAAGGTCCTGCGCTGACCTTGCAACACCCCAGAACCCAATAAAGAAACCAGATGTTTTCTGAAATCCTGCATTCAATCCCAGTTGACTGCAGGGTTTGTGTTTAACATCAAGGGGTGTACAGGCCCTACGTTTCTGAAATTCGAACCGCCCACCTGAAGGCCCAGCAGGCCGAAAAGAGCGGAATGTATCACGTTGCCGTGCAGCAGTACCTGATTTGCCTGGAAAAAAGCGAATGCCGTCAGGATTGCCAGTGCGTGAACTACTTTGCCCAGCAACTCAGCACCTGCTACCGCAGCATGGGATTTCTGGACAAGGCGAATTTCTATGCAGGTCTGGCCCGTCTGGACTGAATCCTGCACCTCCAAAAACCTGAATTTTGCAAACCTGCCTTGACCGGGCAGGTTTTGTCTGATGGGTGCTGCCCTGTCCTGCATTTGACCCGTACAATGGTGCAAAGATGAAAGAATTGATCTCTAAACACCTGAAAAACCACACCTATCCCCGGTGGCTGCGAGGGCTGGCCCGCTTGCTCTGGAAACTGCAAGGCTGGAAACTGCTGGGCAAAAAACCCCAGATTCCCAAATACCTGCTGGTGGTGGCCCCCCACACCACCAACCAGGATTTCTTTTACTACCTGGGGGTGAGCATGGGCTATGACATCCATCCCTATTTCATTGCCAAGAAGGACATCTTCAATGGCCTGCTGGGACCCTTCATGCGTTCCATTGGCGGCATTCCCATTGACCGCTCTGCCAGGGCAGATGTGGTGGATCTGGCGGCTGCAGAATTCAGAAACCACGATGAAATGGTGATCGCCATCCTGCCTGAGGGCACCCGCAAGAAAAAACCCTACTGGAAAAGCGGATTTTATTACATCGCCCTGGAGGGTCAGGTGCCTATTGTGATGGTGAGCATGAACTTCAAAGAGAAATGGATCAGGCTCAGTGAGCCTTACATGCTCACTGGAGACCAGCAGCGTGATCTGGATGTAATTCGCACCTTTTACAGTGATGCCAGGGGCATCAAACCCGAAAACTTCAGCGACATTGTGTTTCAGGAGCGTCAGGAGAACCCTTAACGGAGGAGAGACATGGGTGTGGTTCTGGTCAGTGGGGCACGCACCGCCATCGGGGCCATGGGCGGAGCATTTAAGGACATCAGCGAAAGTGAACTTGCCATTCATGCGCTCAGGGGGGCGCTCACCCGTGCAGGGGTGCACCCCGAAGACCTGCAGGAACTGGTTCTGGGTCAGGTGATCAGTGCAGGGCGCTCTGCCTACAATGCCCGAAAAGTGGCTCTGGAAGCAGGCCTCAGGGAAGACGTGCCCAGTTACCAGGTGAACCAGCTGTGCGGTTCTGGAATGCGGGCTGCTTACAGTGCATTTCAGGCCCTGAAAACCGGAGAACACCAGATCATGACCGCAGGAGGGGCAGAAAACATGACCCAGGCCCCCTACATCCTGCCCACGGCACGTTATGGTCAGAAACTCGGGCATCAGGCTTTGCTGGACACCCTCACCCACACCCTGACCTGCGGGGTTTCCGATCTGCCCATGGGCATCACGGCAGAGAACATCGCAGAAAAATACGGGATCAGTCGGGAGCAGCAGGACGAATGGACTGTGATCAGCCACCAGAGGGCCAGGGCTGCCCAGCAATCCGGGCGCTTTGCAAAAGAAATTGTTCCGGTGGGCACCCGCACAGGACTGATCGATCAGGACGAGAGGCCCCAGGACACCACCCTGGAAGCCATCTCCAAATTGCGTGCCGTCTTCAAAAAAGACGGCACGGTCACCGCCGCAAATGCCAGTGGCATCAACGATGGGGCCTGCATGATGGTGTTTGCCACCGAAGAACATGCCAGAGCGCAGGGTTTGCCCATTCTGGCCCGCATCCACGGGTTTCACTCGGTGGGGGTGCCTCCTGAACTGATGGGCCTGGGTCCCAGTCTGGCCATTCCCAGGTTGCTGGAACGGCAGGGCAAGACCCTCTCAGACATTGATCTGATTGAAGTGAACGAGGCTTTTGCAGCCCAGTTTCTGGGGGTGGCCCACGACCTGAACCTGGACCTGGAAAAAACCAATGTGAACGGTGGAGCCGTGGCCCTGGGGCACCCTGTGGGCATGAGTGGTGCACGGGTGCTTTACACGCTGGCCATGGAATTGCATGAGCGCAACCTGCAGTGGGGTGTGGGGAGTTTGTGTATCGGAGGGGGACAGGGGATTGCCTGTCTGATTGAGCGTGTTTGATGTTAAATGCTGTGTCCAGTCATAAGTTTTCGGATTTTGTAACCGTGGAAAATTCGGATTGAACTTATGATTTTGTGTTATTCTGAAATCCCCACCCAGACTGCCCTCACCCGGGCAGTCCACGCCGGAAGCCACCTCTTCCGGCGTGTTTTTATTTCCTCCCCTGCAAGCAGGGGAGGAAAGCGAACAGAGTGAGCGAGGTGGGGTGAAGAGCGAGGTGGGGTCCAGAAATGCAGAAAACCCCTGTCACCCAGACTGTTAAGAAGTCATGGTTTGCAAACAGTACCTTTAGGCACACTTAAAAAGCAGGTCTGTTTGCTGTCCCAGAAAGCACCAAAAGCAAAAAACCCTCCAAAAATGCCATATAGAATGAAACCATGACGCCTCCCCAAGCCGCCCTCCTCAGCCTGATGGTCGGGATTCTGGTCTTTGTGCTGAAGTACCTGGCCTACCACTTCACGGGCTCGGTGGCGCTGTATTCAGATGCCCTGGAAAGCATCGTCAACATTGTGGCCGCTGGTGCAGCCCTGATTGCCCTGCGGGTGGCCGCCCTGCCTGCAGACCCCAACCACCCTTACGGACACACCAAAGCCGAATACTTCAGTGCAGTCCTGGAAGGGGTTCTGATCCTTTTCGCAGCCATCACCATTTTCCAGGAAGCCTACAAAGGGTTTCGCAATCCCCACGAACTGCAGGGCCTCAATGTGGGGGTGATCATTTCACTGGTGGCTTCTGGCCTGAATGGTTTCCTGGGTTCGCTGCTGATCCGCACCGGACGTGCCCTGCGTTCCCCAGCCCTCACTGCAGATGGGAAACACGTCATGACAGATGTGGTCACCTCGGTGGGGGTGTTGCTGGGTGTGATTCTGGCAGGCCTGACTGGCATCAAACTTCTGGACCCCCTGATTGCCATGCTGGTGGCCTTTAATATCCTGTGGACCGGCTGGCAATTGATGAAAGAAAGCGTGGGAGGCCTGATGGACGCTGCCCCCAGGGCCGAACTGCTGGAACAGGTGCGCAACCTGGTGGGAGAATATGCCGAAGGTGCCCTGGAAGCCCACGACCTGAGGGCCAGACACGCCGGACGCATCACCTTCATTGAATTCCATCTGGTGGTCCCAGGCCGCATGACCGTGGAAGAAGCCCACTCCATCTGTGACCGCATTGAGGAAGCCCTCAAAACCACCCTTCACGAGGTGGAAATCAGCATCCATGTGGAGCCCGAAAGCAAAGCCAAACACCACGGCATTGTGGTTCTTTGAAAGTTTCAGTTCACAGTTTTCAGTTCACAATTTTCAGCGCTCAGCGCGAAACGGGCCGTCCCGTGAGCACGCAGTCAGAGCAAGACAGTTCACAGGGGAGGGCCAAAAGGGGTTTCGTTCCTCAACACTTCAAAGCAACACTTCAAAGCAACACTTTAAAGCAACACTTTAAAGTTGAGATGGGATGGATTCCATTTCCAGGTGGAGACTTTCTTGTTCTCGGCTCTGTGCCCCCGGTCTTCTCCCCGTCTGTGCCCACATCGTCCCTGAAACCCGATTCCCGTGTCACAATGGAACGGATAAGCGCCATGAGCCGTACATGAGGACAGGAAGCCCTGAGGACACAGAGCCACAGGCTTTGAGGGAGGGAATTGAAATATGCCCATTTTCGTGCTGGTCATTCTGGCAGGCATTGTGTTGCTGGTGCTGAGTGCCAACCCCAAGCAGAAGGCTTTTCGGACACCGGCCATTGCCCTGGTGGCAGTGGGTTTGCTGGGAACGGCCCTTTCTGGGGCCTTTGTGATCATTCCTGCAGGAAGTGTGGGGGTGGTGTTCAACATCTTCGGAGGGGTCAAAGAAGGCGTGATGACCGAGGGCTACCACTTTGTGCTGCCCGGAGTGGAACGTGTGACCGTCTACGAGGCCCGTTTGCAGGAGATCACCCTCTCCAGACTGGGTGAGGGTGGCTCCAATGTGGATGAGAGCATCCACGCCCGCAGCAAGGAAGGACTGGAAATCGCGTCAGACATCACGGTGCAGTTCAGCCTCATTGCCAGTGAAGCTGCAAAAATGCACAAGGAACTGGGCCCAAATTACATTGAAACTGCAATCCGACCCCAGGTGCGCTCCAAAGTGCGGGATGCCGTTGGGCAATTCAATGCTGCAGATTTGATTTCCACCCAGCGCACCCAGCTTGAAGCCCTGATCACCGAGCGCCTCAGCAAAGAATTTGAAAAAAACCACATTGAGCTGCGCAACGTGCTGCTGCGTGAATTGCGCATTCCAGAATCGGTGGCCAAGGTCATTGAAGAGAAACAGACTGCAGAGCAGCAGGTGGCCATTGAACGAAACCGCAAGCAGCAATCTGAAATCTCGGCCCAGCGCAAAGTCATTGAAGCCGAGGGGGAAGCCAAAGCTGCAGTGGCCCGTGCTGAAGGGGAAGCCAAAGCCCTCAGCCTGCGCGGAAAAGCCCTCAAAGAGAACCCGGAGATCATCCAGCTCACCATGGCGGAGAAGCTCTCTCCCAGCATCCAGACCATCATGGTGCCTTCCAACGGGGGATACCTGCTGGACCTCAAGAGCCTGACCACCGCGAAAAAGCAGTGAGTTGACCTGACCTCACCGCAGAAAAAACGCCCCACAGGGCGTTTTTTCTGCGGTGAGGTCATCAGTGAACTGTACTGGTGGTCATTCTGGCCTGGAAAGATTGAAAAATCCGCAGTTGCCATTTGCGCACCCACCAGCCAAAAATCTTGTAGAGGCCCTGGGGTTCAGCAAAACTTTCGATGCGCACCATCACTTCGTTGAAGGGGCTGAGGCTGACTTCAAAGACCTCCACACCAGAAAGGGGGTTGCCTTTGAGGGTGCCCAGCACCGCCCGGTAATACCTGGGGGATTCTCGCAGGTCCATCATGCGGTGGGGGGCCATCACCCAGAAGCCCAGCACATTGATGCACACCGCCAGCCTGCGGCCTTGTGGCACAGCAAAAGTCCAGCCCAGATTGAACTGGCTCCAGGCCTGCAAGGACACCTTGGCCCTTTTGAAGGCAGCATCGCCCTGTCCGACCTTGAACTCCACGAAATCCCGCTGGTAGTGCTCCCTGGCGTATTCCAGGCTGGGGAAGCTGAGGGGCGCTTCCCTGAGGGTTGCCAGGTGTTTTTCCAGGTCAATGGCTTCGGGCTTGCTGAAGTACACAGTCACAGTGACTCCATGGTACGCTTTTTGGTCTTGCAAGGAACTGAATCCTTCCTGAAGGAACCTTGAGCGAGGAGCAGTCTGGCCATTTTCAGGATCTTTGAAATCTGTCTGCAAACACAACAAGATCAAGGCTGGAAGAACGCCAGCAAAACTGATAACATAATATGTTTGCCTTTCAAAAGGCACATCGGCGCATCCTGGACCTGATTCCCCCAGGGTGCGGCACCGGAAGGAGGAATCATGCATAAAGTTGCCATTGTGGGCCGCCCCAACGTGGGCAAATCCAGCCTTTTCAACAGACTGATCGGCAGAAGAGAAGCCGTGGTTGCAGATTTTCCGGGGGTGACCCGGGACGTCAAGGAACACGTCATGCTGTACGAAAACCACCGCATTGTCCTGATGGACACCGGCGGACTCTGGAGCGGCGACGAGTGGGAGCAGCACATCCGGGACAAGGCCGAAATGGCCATCCACGACGCCAACTGTGTGGTGTTCGTGCTGGACCCCAGAGATGGCCTCAACACTGCAGACTACGAAGTCGCAGAGTGGCTGCGCAAAATCAACAAACCCGTGATCATTGTGGCCAACAAGATGGACTCTGTGAAACACGAAGACGTGTACACCCCTGAACTGTGGGGTCTGGGTTTCGATGAGCCTGTGTCCATCAGTGCAGAACACGCCCGTGGCCTGGATGAACTGATGCGCCGCGTGCTGGAACACCTGCCAGAAGACGACGAGGACTATCCGGAGATTGCCCCCATCCGCATTTCGCTGATCGGGCGTCCCAACGTGGGCAAATCCAGTTTGCTGAACGCCATCACCGGTTCTGAACGGGTGATTGTCAGTGAAATTCCCGGAACCACCCGCGACAGCATCGACATCGAATGGAACTTTGCAGGACAGCGTTTCATTCTGGTGGACACCGCCGGGATCCGCAAACGGCCCGATTCCAGCATCGAAGAATTCAGCATGATGCGCTCCGAATCGGCCATTGCCCGCAGTGACATCATCTGGCTGGTGGTGAACGCCGGAGAAATCGGGGACCATGAGCTCAAACTGGCCAACATGGCCTACGACAGCGGCAAACCCGTGGTGATCGTGGTCAACAAGTGGGATCTGGTTCCAGATGCCGAACTCAAACGCACCGAGCGCATGCTGGACGAGAAACTCGCCCACCTGCACTTTGCCCCCAGGGTCTACACCTCCGCCCTCAACGATTACGGCATCCACGACATGCTGGCAGAAGCCATCAAACTCTACGAGAAATGGCAGCGCCGCATCCCCACCGGGGAACTCAACAAGTGGCTGGACGTCTGGCAGATCAAACAGGCCACCCCCAACTTCAAGGGCAAACCCCTGAAGATGATGTACATCACCCAGGCCGAGACCGCCCCCCCCACCTTCGTGATCTTCTGCAACAAGGAAGACTTCGTGACCCGTGCCTACGAGAACTTCCTGCAAAACCGCATCCGGGAAGACCTGGATCTGGCTGGAATTCCTGTGCGCATCGTCTGGAAAGAGCGTGGATCGTTCAAGAGCAAATCTGAACGCATCGAGGCCCAGAAGAAAAAAGCCCGTCAGGAAGATTGACCCCCTGCACCCCCTGTGTTCGCTCTGCTGACACTGTCCCCCTTTTTATGGGACAGCACAAGCGAAGCAAGTGCAGGGGGTTTTTCGTCTAGCTTTGCGGGGCAAACTTTATTGTGACTCTGACACCATCCCGATAGACTGTTAGCTATGTTAGAAGTGATTCGTACCCTCTCCAAGAAAAGCGAAAGCAAAATCGTACTCGTTGTGCTGGACGGCGTGGGCGGCCTGCCCCTGGAAACCAACGGCGAAACCGAGCTGGCCACCGCCAAAACCCCCAACATGGACGCTCTGGCCAAAGACAGCCAATTGGGCCTGGTGGAACTGGTCGGTGCTGGCATCACCCCCGGAAGTGGTCCCGGTCACCTGAGTCTGTTTGGTTATGACCCCATCACCTTCACAGTGGGCCGTGGTGCACTGTCTGCCGTGGGCATCGGTGTGAAACTCAACGCTGGTGACGTGGCTGTGCGGGGCAACTTCGCCACCCTGGGTGAAGGCCGCATTGTGAAAGACCGCCGTGCAGGCCGTCCCTCCGACGAGAAAAACGTTGAAATTGTTTCCAAACTGAAGGCTGCCATTCCCGAAATTGATGGCACCCCCGTGGAGATCTACACCGAGTCTGAGCACCGTTTTGTGGTGGTGTTCCGTGCCAATGGAACCCCTCTGGGTGCCAACGTCAGCGATGTGGACCCCCAGGAAACCGGCGTGCAGCCCCTGGTGGCTCAGGCCCACGATCAGGCCAGTGAGAAAACCGCTGCCCTGGTGAATGCTTTTGTGGCGAAAACCGAGGAAGCCCTCAAAGACGAGACCCAGGTCAATGGTGCCCTGTTCCGTGGTTACAGCGATGTCCCCCATTTCCCCAGCTACGAAGACGTGTACCAGCTGAAATCTGCCTGCATTGCTTCCTACCCCATGTACAAAGGGCTGGCCAGTCTGGTGGGCATGGACGTGCTGGATGTTCCCGGCGAAGAAGACGCCATGGAAGAGAAAATGCAGGTTCTGGCCGAGAACTGGGACAAGTACGATTTCTTCTACCTGCACTGCAAGAAAACCGACTCCACCGGCGAGGACGGAAACTTTGCGGCCAAGGTCAAGAAAATTGAACTGTTTGACAGCCTGCTGCCCAAAATCCTGGCCCTGAACCCCGATGTGGTGGCCCTGGTGGGAGACCACTCCACCCCCAGCAAACTGGCCAGTCACTCCTGGCACCCTGTGCCTTTCCTGATCAAGAGCAACCATGGCCGCAAGGACCTGGCCCAGCGTTACACCGAAGAGGAAGCTGGTAAAGGCAGCCTGGGTCTGCGCAAAGGCACCGATGTGATGCCCCTGCTGATGGCCAATGCCCTGAAGCTGCAGAAGTACGGCGCTTAACCTTTTTCTGGTCTTTCAGCTTCAGCGTCTTTTGGATGCTGGAGCTTTTTCTTTGTGCAGGGTTCTTTTTGCAGTTGCTGCGACCTGGTTTTCCAGCCTGTGCTGTCCTTTGCCAAATTTGTTGATGGAATGTGACCACCTCAGAAAAAGACCACCCACGGAAAAACTGGGGGTGGTCTTTTGTGTGGAGATGGAATGTTCTACCCTCCCTGAAAAGGAGGCCAAAGATGCACTAGAACGGGCAATGCTTCTTCTGGAAGTGCATGCTTTGTTTTCAAACCTCCTTTCTGAAACTGAATTTCATTTGCCTGTGTGAGGGTGCGGCCAGAAAGAACCCTGAAAGAACCCTTCTGAACCCGAGCGTGGCAGGTGATCCTGAGGTCAGAGGTCTGACGGCCCAGCGCGACAAAACCAGCCATCACGGCCTTTTGGGCCAGCAAATGATTTGAAGCAGGGTGATGCAGGGTCCAGAATTTGTGTGAATTCAGGACCAGAGCAGCAGACAGGAAGAACGCCAGAGTGGAGTCGTTTTTCTGCCTGTGCTCCTTTCAAAGGGTTAGATGCCAAAACCCGGCCAAAAGTTCCCAGATGTGCCAGAAATCCAGCACGGCTGGCAGAAATTTTACCTAATCTTCCTCATGTTCCTGGATTTTGGGACGAGAAGCAGGAATCTGTGGATGTATTGTTGAAAACCATGCAAAATTTTGCGACTTGTGAAGCATTATTTGTACAACTTGCCAGAATTCTCTTGACATGATGCATTTTTCACCCTATCCTTACTTTCATAGAGCCTTAACGGGCATGGGAGGTCAGCTATGAAACTCATCACAGCCATCATCAGACCGGAAAGACTGGGCAACGTCAAAGAAGCCCTGTTCAAGGTGGGCGTCACAGGGATCAGTCTCAGTCGCGTCAGTGGTCACGGAGGCGAACGGGAAATCATCGAGCACTACCGGGGCACCCAGGTGCGCATGGAATTCCATGAAAAAGTGCACCTGCAAATCGCCGTCAGCGAGCCCTTTGTGGATGTGGCTGTGAACGCCATCCTGCAGAGTGCCCGCACCGGAGAAGTGGGCGATGGCAAGATTTTTGTGCAACCCCTCGACCGGGTGATCCGCATCCGCACCGGAGAACAGGACGTGGACGCCCTCACGCCTGTGAATCAACCTGAAACCACTGCTGCTGCCTTGGGGGGTAAGAAATGAAGAAGTACCTGGCCACCGCTCTCGCCTTGATGGGCGTTGCTTTTGCTGCTGACCCTGTGATTGACCGGGGTGACACCGCATGGCTGCTGGCTTCCAGCGCCCTGGTGCTGCTGATGACCCCCGGACTGGCCTTCTTCTACGGCGGTCTGACCCGCTCCAAGAGCGTGCTGAACACCATGATGATGAGCTTCATCGCCATGGGTGTGATTGGCGTACTGTGGGTGCTCTTCGGGTACACCCTCGCTTTCGGTGACAATGCCACGAGTCCCTGGGTCGGCACCCTCGCCAACCTCGGCATGAACGGCATCGGACAGAACTCCCTGGCCGCCACCTTCGAGAAAGACCACTACATCCCCAAATACGTCTTCGTGATGTTCCAGGGCATGTTCGCCATCATCACCGCTGCACTGATCAGCGGTGCAGTTGTGGACCGCATGAAGTTCGGTGCTTTTGCGCTCTTCATCGCCCTGTGGAGCCTCGTGGTGTACTCTCCTCTGGCCCACGTCGTCTGGGATGCCAAAGGCTACCTTTTCAACCTCGGCGCTCTGGACTTCGCGGGTGGCACCGTGGTGCACATCTCCTCCGGTGTGGCTGCCCTGGTTGCTGCTCTGGTCCTCGGTCCACGCCTCAAGTCCACCAAACGCGCTGGCGTTCCCCACAACATTCCTTTCGTGATGCTCGGTGCAGGTCTGCTGTGGTTCGGCTGGTTCGGTTTTAACGCCGGTTCTGCTCTGGGAGCCAACGGCAGTGCTTCCCTGGCCTTCATCACCACCAGCACCGCCACCAGTGCCGCCATGCTCGCCTGGCTCCTCTGGGAAGTCATTCGCGGTCAGAAACCCAGTGCTGTCGGTGCTGCCACTGGTTCCGTTGTGGGCCTCGTTGCCATCACCCCCGCCGCTGGATTTGTCAGCCCTGTCTACGCCATCGTGATCGGTCTGGTGGCTGCCAGCATCTCCTTCGCAGTGGTGCAACTCAAGAACAAAATCAACGCCGATGACGCCCTCGATGTCTTCGCCTGCCACGGTGTGGGTGGCATGGTTGGAGCCCTGCTGACCGGAGCTTTCGCTTTCAGCACCGGTGCTGGCAAAGGCACCCTCGAGCAAGTGGGCATTCAGGCCATCAGCATCCTGTTCTCCATCGCTCTCTCTGGTGTGGGCACCTTCGTGATCCTCAAGATCATCGACGCCATCATGGGACTCCGTGTGGCCCCCAACAAGGAAACCACTGGCATGGACCTCTCCGAGCACGCCGAAGAAGGCTACAGCGGCAGCGACCTCTCTTACGCTGACGACGACAAAAACCCCCTCGGTGCTCCCGTGATCCTCTCCACCTCAGCCACCGACTGAGCCAACCTCACAAATCCACGCTTCTCCTCTCAATGTAGTCAAAAGCCAGCCTGTCGGGGGCTGGCTTTTGACTTGGTGTCTCGTTCACTCCTGCCTCGATCACTCCTGCAGCGTCTTCGTGATCACCTGCAGTTGTTCCAGAGAGATTTCTCCCCTTGCATAGCGCTCACGGGCAATTTCCACGGCGGAGTCCTGTTTGTTCCACCAGCCGGATTTCTTCTCGAAGAAGTCTCTGGGGTTCCATTCCTGCTGGCTGTCTTTCACACCCTGGCTTCCCCGTGCACTTCGCATTTCGGCCCAGCGCCTGCGTTTCATTTTCTTGGCCAGCACAATGCCTCCAATGATCAGCAGGGGCAGCAGCAGTGGGAAGCCGCCGTGGTGGTGATGGCCCTGAAAGCCGTAGCCATTGCCGTAAAACTGGGGCTGGGCGGGAGCGTAAACCTGTCCCTGAAGTTGAGCGGGGGCCTGAAACTGTGCGGGTGCTGCGGGATTGTTGATGATCACGTCCATGTGTTTTTTCTCCTTTGAACCAGTTCCTTCTGGCGTGTTCTTAAGGTAAGCCCAGACGTGTGAAAGGGAATTGCTGCTTCTGTGAATGCACTGTGAACGGGAGGCTGGGACGGGTGTGTGGATGATGCACATCTGTTATGATCCTCTCAGGGAGGATCAGCATGGCAGGATTTAAAGATTTCATCATGCGGGGCAACGTTGTGGATCTGGCGGTGGGGGTGGTGATCGGAGCGGCTTTCAGTGGGGTGGTGACCTCGTTCACCAATGCTTTCATCAACCCCATGATCAAACTGGCCACCGGCGGGGTGCAGCAGGGGGTGCTCAAGGGCGGAAAATTCACCTTTGCTGGCGTGGATTTTCTGTATGGGGATTTCATTTCGGTGGTGCTGACTTTTGTGATCACCGCTGCGGTGGTGTATTACCTGGTGGTGCTGCCCATGAGCACCCTGCGGGAAATGCAACTGGCCAAGGCCAAAGCAGCCAAACCCGAGCAGCCCGCTCCACCTTCCCTCACGCTGGACCAGGAACTGCTGAGAGAAATTCGAGATTTGCTGCTGAAACAGCAAGCTGCAGAAAACGAAAGAAAGCACCTTTAAGGTGCTTTTTCTTTTGACTTTTTTGACTTTTTTGACCTGCTTCTGTCAGGTTCTGAATCTTTTGAAATCAGAAACTGAGGATGGGGCCCACGGCTTTTTTGGCCAGCAGAATGGCTCCCACAATCAAGAGCAAATTGACCACCCAGGCCCCAATCACCACGCTGCGGTTGGTGTTTCTGGCCACGAAATGACCGAGGAACATCGCGATGAGCATCATCACGGGGTGCCACACCGACACCGGGATTTTCTGCACAAAGAGCACCAGAATGCCCAGCAGCACGTTGATGTCCAGCATGATGGGGGCGATGCGTTGCAGGGGGGTTTTGTTGCGGATGGCGTACCACACCAGCAGCACCACCGGAATGATCTGCAGCAGTTCACCGAAGTATTTGTGAATCATGTAAAGGCCGTTCATGGGTCCTCCTCTGTTGATCTGTGCAAAAAGAACTGCAAGTGGTCTGGGTGTCCTGACCGTTCTGTTCGCTCTCTTGCCCTTAAAGCGTCGCACGGGGCGCTTTGCTCAGCCAGAAAGCACCTCAGTGCTTCTGGTGAACCTCAACAAGCAGTTTAATGGAAAAACCGGGTCTGTTGTCCCTCCAGTGGAAGACAGGCCAACCCACAGCTTGACTCAGAAATTGGCACTTCTGGGGTTGATCTCGATGCGCACCCGGGCTTTCCAGCGCTCCTCATCCATGTGGGTGAGCAGGGTTTTCAGGCGCTCCTGGGTGGTGGCCCTCAGCAGCAGGTGGGTCAGGAACAGACCTCTGATTTTGCCGATGGGCGCTGGGGCAGGTCCAAGCACCTCTTCTGCATCTGCACCCCTTGCGGTGAGGTGTTTCTGGATGTCCTCTGCCACGCTTTCCGAGCGGGCTTTGTCTCTGGAGGCCACCTCCACCTGGGCCAGCAGGCTGTAAGGGGGGTACATCAGGAGTTCCCGCCTGCCCAGATCCTGCAGCGGGAAGTGGTCTGCAGGTTTGCCTTCGGTGACAGCAAGCAGGGCTGGATGCAGTGCCTGGAAGGTTTGCACCACCAGCAGGGGAGATTTTCTGGGATGCCATTCCAGCAGTTGCCTGAGCAGCTTGTGGTAACGCTCATCGGTGCGAAAATCCGAGTGGCCCAGCCAGCTGTCGGCCAGGGTCAGGCTGATCAGGGCCAGTTCTGGAGGGGCTTTTTCCTGCAAGAGGGCCTGGGTTCCGATCACGATGCCAGGGTGCCCCTCGTAGATGGGACG
This sequence comes from Deinococcus roseus, assembly GCF_014646895.1. NCBI lineage: Bacteria > Thermotogati > Deinococcota > Deinococci > Deinococcales > Deinococcaceae > Deinococcus > Deinococcus roseus. The sequence continues at coordinate 121,138 of NZ_BMOD01000011.1, read as the reverse complement.
CAGGTCGTCCTGGTGGTCCTTGTCGTAACGGTACACGGCAAACCCGGGCAACAACTGCCGGGTTTCCTGCAGGATCCATTCGGTGCCGGGGCCTTTGGGTTGCCAGATCGCCCCCCTGCATTTGGGACAGGTGCTGGGTGGGCCTTCCCGGTAACCGCACTGGTGGCACTGCATCAGGCGGGTGCCCTGGTGGAATTTGAGGGGCACATCGCAGTGTTTGCAGAAGGGGATGTACCCGCAGGACCGACAGCGGATCAGGGCACTGTACCCTTTGCGCGGTGCGAACAGCACCGCCTGTCTGCCCCGTTCTGCCACCTGGGTCAGCACCTTGCGCAGGTCCTGCGAAAGGGGATAGCCTTCCAGGGCGGGCTTCATGTGTTGCATGGAGAGGGGGCCGGTTTCGGGCTGGCTGGAGCCCTCGGCGTAATTGACCACATGCACCCGTGGTGGAGGAGGAGCGAGCACCGTTCCGGGCACTTTGAGGCTTTCCACCGCAGGCACCGATCCGGTGTACACCAGCAGGCTTTCCCGCTGGTGGGCCAGGGTTGCCGTCAGATCCGCCATGTACATCTTGGAGCCAGACAGCAGCTTGTAAGCATCACTCCCTTCTTCTTCAAGGATGATCATGCTGAGGTCCGGGAAAGGCAGGGCCAGGGCACCATACGTGCCAATCACCATCCTGCACTGCCCTTCCCGCACCTGCTGCCAGATGTGGTCCCTTTGCAGGGGGTTCAGGCTGCCAGAGTAGCACTGGGCTCCCAGGTGGGAAAGGGCCTGCCATGCCCGTTCCAGACGGTAATTGTCCGGTGTCAGATACATCACTCCGGTGCCCAGGTGCTGCTCGATCAGGGTTTTGAGGTGCTGGAAGCGCTCGATGGGGTGCCCCCCATGCAGCCTGGAGACACCCGACTGGGGGATGTCCCATTCGGCTTTTTTCAGGTTGCGTTCCATGATGGGAACACATTCAGGGGGGCCTGCAGGTCGCTCGAAAGCTTCCGCCCAGCCCCGGGCCAGCACCCCCGAAACCACACTGGTGCTCACCTCGGCGTTCCTGGCCCACTCAGCCAGCGAAGCCGCTTCTTTGATGGTCAGCAGGGTTTTCCAGGCGTGTTTCTGCTTGGGGGTGAGGTTGTCCTTGCCGTCCAGCAGTCCCCGGTAAGCCAGTTCGGTGCGGATGGGGAATTCAAAACGCTCTTCCAGCAAACCCTGTTCCCGCACCTGGTCCAGGGCAACAGGGCTGTCCACGGCTGTGCTCCAGTCGGTGGGCAATTCCAGACCAAAGAGGCTGAGGTCGGTGCCCTCCACGGGCCGCACCAGATGCTTCAGGTGGGGTTCCCATCCGCAGGTGATGGCATCACAGTACAGCAGGCCCAGAGGGGTGCCACTGAGGGTTTCGTAGGCTTTGAGGGTCGTAATCAGGCTGGGATGGACCCACGGATCCAGCACCTGAATCACCTCACGCAGGCGGTGGGTGTGGGCCTGACCTGCAGCCACCACAATGCCGATTTTGATGCCCCCCTGCCAGGGCACCACCACGCGGTGTCCCAGGGGAAGGTCACCAGAAAACCCGTGTGGTGGCGAAAAATCCAGCGCAGGAATGGGGAGGGGAAGCACAACCAGCCAGGACATGTTTATGATTCTAACGTAATCGAGGGAGGGGAATCAGTGGCAAGGACGCTTATAGACATTCAGTACGCCGTGTGGGTGACCTGATACCCCCGGTCTTTCAGGTACTCCGTGACGCTCCTGACTGCCAGTTTCACCCCTTCGGTGATCAGCGGGTTGCCGAATTTGGCGGTTTTCACCAGGGTGGTGCCGTCCTCGCGGGGGGTCACCTGCACCAGGATCTCCTGGGTGAGGTGCTCCTCCTCAATGTGGGCCAGAAACACATGCCCCTGGTGGCGCAGGTTCTGAAAGACCTCCAGCAGGATGATGGTGCGGTTCTGGTAGCGGTAGACGGTTTTCTGGAAATCTGAAAGGTTCAGGGAGTCCCCTGCGACCAGAATGCTGTGGGGCATGTCATCCTCCGTGAACACCTGATATGGTGCAATGGTCTTGAAGGCTTTGACCCGGAAACGCACGTGGTACACGTCAAATCCCAGGTCCTGCCATTTCAGGGCGTATTTGGTCTGCAAAGCGGCAGCAGGGGGTGCGCATTCGATCAGTTCAAAAAGACCTGACTGTCTGGCCTGCTCCAGCGCGAACTGAAAATACTCTTCGTGATCGGTGGTGAACCAGATTTCCCCATCTGGTTTCAGACGGGAAGACACCATCTCAAAAAACGGCACCTGCAGCAGGCGGTTGTGCTCGTGTTTGGGCCAGGGGTCCGGGAAATTCACATAAATGCGGTCCAGACCGTGCTCGGGAACCACCCCCTGAATCAGGGGATCGGCGTGCAGGCGGGTCAGGATGGCATTCTTCAGGCCTGCATCCTGCAGCTTCTTTTCTGCCTTGAGCAAACTGACCCCGGAGATTTCCACCCCCAGGTAATTGGCCGGTTCGGCCTGGGCCTGCTGCACCCAGAAACGGCCATCTCCGAAACCCACCTCCAGGTGCCAGGGAAGGTCGGGGGTCTCAGGATAGAGCCGGGCTTTGTGGTCTGGAAACAGAAAATCCGAGGGTCTGAAGATCATGACAGCACCTCTGCCAGACGCAAAGCGTCCTGCACCACGCTCTGGTAGGTGTGCTCGCCTTCGGTGCAGCGGCCCAGAGCATACAGATCTGGAATGCGTTTCAGCTGGAAGCCTTCCAGTTCCGTTTGTTTCAGGGCCTGGAAACGGACAGAGTAAGGCACGGCTTCTCCGGTTTCCGGGGCCTGCTGGGTTGCGGTGCTGAATTCAAAGCCCTGTCCCAGCAAATCCTGGTGCAGAAAGCTGTAGGCAATTTCCGAGAGCCTGCCGGACTCCTCGGTGATGTTGCCGATGGTGAGCTGCGCATCCAGAAAGCTGCCCACCGCCAGCACCACTTTGCGGGCCAGACGCTCCGGGCCTTCCCAGGTGCTCAGATGGAACACTTCGGCTTTGTGCAGAGCGGTCACACAGGACTGCAGCAGGTGAATGCCTGGAGCCAGTTCCAGCGTTTGCTTCACATTGCGGTGAAACACCCACAGGCTGCGGTCTGGCAAGGATTTTTCCAGAGAGAGCTGCATCAGGGAACTTGCAGGGAATGTGGTGTCCACGGTGGGGTGAAACAGGTTGCCCACGCTGTCCAGGCTCTGGGTGACCAGCAGCACATCCAGCCCCTTTTGGGCCAGGTGGTGGGCCAGCTCGCTGCCAGCAAGGCCCGCACCAACCACGGCCACATCATAAACATGACCGGTGTGCGGGAAGGAACGGGGGGTATGGGTCGACATCGGTTCTCCATCATACGGGAGTTGAGCAATCTCTGTGATCTGCGTCACCCATGCAGTTGTGGCACAGAAACCTGAAAGGCTTCACAAAATATACTGGTCTTACCCTCTTCACTTTGCACACATCTTTGCCAATGGGGCTGGACGGATGGTGGGGAATGGTTCATAGAACACTGTCACAGCGCATTCTGGATGAAAGTGTGGACCGACTGTACGAGCAGGTTCGCCAGTCGGTCCTGATGACTTTCATTGCTGTGCTGGTCTTTGCGGCCTCGCTTTACCGGCAGACCCCCATGCTCACCCTGTGCTGGACGCTGGTCATGCTGGTGCATGCTTTCTGGCACGCCAGATCGGTTTACGGCTATCCCCAGATCCGGCATTTTCATGCTGCCGAACACTGGCTGACCCGCGAACTGGTGTTCAGCACCACCCGCGCCGTGGGCTGGGCCTGTTTTACCATGCTGTATTTTCAGCCTGAACACACCGAACGTTTTTACCTGATGCTGATTTACATTGTGGCGGTGATTTCAGGAAGTGTGGTCACCTATGCTGCAGTCCCGGTGATTTATCCGTTGATGGTGGTTTTCACCCTGTTCCCTTTGATTTTTCGGCTGGCCCTGACTGCGCAGCAGCATGAAACCCATGGTTTTCTGGCTCTGGGAGGACTGATTTATTGCGGAGTGCTGATCCGCTATCACCAGCAGGCCCACACCATCTCCAGAAAAGCCATCGAACTGTACCTGCAACAGGGGATCCTGCTGGAAGAGGTGCACCGCTTCAAAGAACAACTCAGCGAAAGCAATGAACAGCTCATCACCGTCAATGGCCACCTGCAGGCCGCACTGGGACGCAGCAACAAAATGGCTTTCAATGACGCCCTGACCGGATGCTTCAACAGGCGGGCTTTTCTGGAGCACCTGAAAGCGTATGCCTCCCCCTACAGCCACAGTGAGGTGTGCCTGATCATGATGGACCTGGACCACTTCAAACGCATCAACGACCAGAAAGGCCACCTGTTCGGAGACCACGTTCTGAAGGTGCTGGTGGCCCGCATCCAGATGCAACTGCGCCCCGAAGACATTCTGGCCCGTTACGGCGGCGAGGAATTCATTTGTTTGCTGCCCAACACCACCTTGCTGGAAGCCCAGCAGTTTGCAGAAACCATCCGCAAAGCTGTGGCTGGCACCCCCATCCGGGACACCGAGCACACCCAGCACATCACCATCTCGATGGGCGTGGCAAAGTACCGGACCCCAGAAGACCCTCTGGAAACCGTGAACCGGGCAGACCAGGCCCTGTATCAGGCCAAGAAAGCAGGTCGGGACCGGGTGGTGGTGGCCTGAACCAGAAAAGAAGCCCTGAACTCCAGGGCTTCAGCATGTTTTTTGGATTTTAACTGATTGGGACAGCACCCAGCACCTGCGTGGGGGTTGCACTGCCACCTTCAGGTTCCAGGCTGACTGCAATGGCCTCATAACCAGAAGTGTCCACCTGGAAGGTTCGGGAAGCCACCACGCCCAGAGAAACCGGCTGACCGCCCTTGATGCCCCACACCTGATAGCTTTTTTGCTGTTCTGCTTTCTGATTCATGATCACGAGGGCCTGACCGTCTGGATGAAAAGCCACCGAAGCCACCTGGGTCTGGTCCTGCAGCTTCAGGGCTTCAACTTTGGGGTTGTTCTGCAGCCAGCTTTCAATCAGGCGGGTTTGCTGGTTCTCCTGATACACGCCCACTCCAAACCATCCGCCCACCAGCAGCACCGCCACCACAGCAGCCCAGGACAGGAAAGAGGGAAGCTGCAGGGAACGCGCTGCAGGAGCAGAAACAGGTGCAGAACTTGCCTCAGGCTGCTGGATTTGCGGTTCCAGCTTGCTCTGGATTTTTTGCCAGCTGTCGGGATTCACCGGGATGGGAGGGAGTTCTTCTGCCATGCGGAACAGGGCTTCCTGAAGGTCCTCCACTTCACGCCTCGCTTCTGCAGAGGTCTGCAGGTGATCTGCAATCTCTTGCATCTCCTGCGGCTCCAGTTGCCCGAGCACATAATCTGCAAGTTGTTCTCGGGTGTATTTCATGCGCCCTCCAGCCTGGCTTTCAGTTTCATCAGGGTTCGCCTGAGTTTGCTTTTCAGGGTGCCCAGGGCCATCCCGGTGTGCTCCACCAGCTCCGAATGCGAGTATCCATCATAGAAGGCCAGTTCCAGCAGGCGCTTTTCAGAGGGGTCCAGGGTGTTCAGGGCCTTTTCGACCACGATTTTATCATCCTGTTGCCGGGTTTCGGCAGCAAGGGTTTCGGTGTCCGGGTCGTGGATGTCCCACTCTTCCACCTTCAAAGGGCGGGACCCACGGGTGCGCAGGCGTTCCAGACACATTTTGTGGGCGATGCCACACAGGTAGGTCTTCACCGAAGCCCGGTCTGGACTGTAGGTGCTTGCCTTGTTGTAAAGAACCACAAACGTGTCTTGCATGACTTCCTCGGCATCCTCCAGGCTGCCCAGCATCCGAAACGCGATGGCTTTGATGGTGGACCCCAGATCATTGAAAAGCTCGCGCAAAGCTTCCTGATCTTGACGCTGGATGCGCATCAGAAGCTGCAGGTGGTGCTCGTTGCCGGTCAGGTCACTCACGCTTAAAAGTCTATCTGCAAAAGAAGGGGGTTTTGGATGCATACCCCACCAAGCGGTCTGGATTCCTGGTGCAGTGCTCTGGCAATTGTGCTCCAGAGAACACAGTTGAGAACGCAACCTCAGCTGCTCTGCATCCAAACAGCCGGGTTTCGCAGATCAGTGTTCAGGACCCCACCTGGACTTTCACCAGGGAAGGTTTCACAAAGGAGGACTTTATGAACCTTGGATTTCCCGAAATCATCCTGATCCTGGTGATCGCACTGCTGGTCTTTGGACCCAAAAAACTTCCTGAACTGGGCAAAAGCCTCGGGCAGGGCATCCGTGAATTCAAGAAAGGCACCAAAAGCCTGCAAGATGACCTTTCGGATTCGTTCAAAGACCCTGAACCCACCCCTGTGGTGCCTGCTGTGATGCCTGCCGTGGTGAATCCTCAAGAGAAAGCCAGCTGAACATGCAGAGCGTTCCAGGACAGTCTGTTGCTTTCAAAGAAGCCCCCCTGATGGACCACCTGGAAGAACTGCGCCTGCGCCTGATTTACGCCATTGCTTTCTGGGGCATCGGTTCTGCACTGGCCTACACCTACCGCGATCAGTTGATGGTGTTTCTCAAAGGTCCTTTGCAGGGCTACCTGAACACAGGTCATCAGGTGGAAATTGTGACCCTTTCGGTCACAGAACCCCTGATCACCACCTTGCAGCTCTCTGCGTTTGGTGGTCTGGTGGTGGCTTTGCCTTTCATGGTTTACCAGATCTGGGCTTTTGTGGCCCCTGGTCTGACCACCGATGAACGCAAATGGGGTGCTCCTTTTGTGCTGGGCCTCGGGCTGTCTTTTGCGCTGGGCGTGTACTTCTGCTACCGCATCATCCTGCCCGCTGCCCTGCCTTTTCTGCTGGGCTTTCTGGGAGGCGTCACCAACCTGCTTTCCATCGGAGAGTACATCAGCCAGATCGTGACCTACCTGGCCACCTTCGGACTGGTCTTCGAGCTTCCCCTCACCATTTTCCTGCTCACCAAGGTGGGACTGGTGGGCAGCCAGATGCTCTCAGGCATCCGCAAATACGCCGTGGTGGCGCTGACCATCCTGTCTGCCATCATCACGCCCACCGCAGATCCTTTCAATCTGGCCCTGATGGCGATTCCGCTGTACCTGCTGTTTGAACTGGGCATTCTGTTCTCCCGCATGGCAGAAGGCCGGGCTTTAAAAGAAGCCCGTTCCTGATCCAGATCAGACTTGGTGATCCAGGACACAAAGAACACACTGCATCCCTTTTTCTTGCTGCATCCAAACCGCAACCATCTGCAAATCAGTACCTGAGGCAAACAAGATCCCTCAAAAATTCAAAGACCCATTTCACCGGGCGGGGCACACACCGCGCCCACACGGAGGCCATTGTCATGAGCAACAACAAACCCAACCGCAGACAGTTTCTGGGCACCCTTGGCATGCTGGGCGCAGGGGCCATGCTTGGCTCTTGCGCTGTCACTGCAGCCCCCAGCAAACCCAACCTAGACATTGATGTGCTGAACTTTGCCCTCAACCTGGAATACCTGGAAGCAGAGTTCTACCTGTGGGCCGCTTTCGGGGCAGGCCTCAGCAATGCCGATGCGGGAGGTGGACCTGCCGCCACTGGAGGCAAAAAAGCCACCCTCAGTGCCGCCCTGCAACAGCGCGCCGAGGAAATCGCCCGCGATGAAGAAGCCCACGTGAAGGCCCTGCGTGCCACCATCACCAAACTGGGCGGCACCCCGGTGGCCCGACCCCAGCTTGACATTGGTCCTGCTTTTGCTGCTGCTGCCGATGCTGCCAGCGGTGGAAAAATCAAAGGGTTCAGCCCTTACACCAACGACCTGTTTTTTGCCCACGGTGCCTTCATCTTTGAAGATGTGGGTGTGACCGCCTACAGCGGAGCGGCAACCCTGATCACCAGCCCAGACGTACTGCAGGCAGCTGCAGGCATTCTGGCCGTGGAAGCCTACCACGCTGGAGAAATCCGCTCTTACCTGTACGACCAGAAAGACACCGTGGTGGTTCCTGGCCTGACCGTGGAAGACGTGGTGGCAGCCATTTCTGCCCTGCGTGGTTCTGTGGGTGGCGGCAAAGATGAAGGCATCACCAAAGGCGGCAAAGCCAACATTGTGGCTGCAGATGCCAACGCCATCGCTTACCACCGCACCACCCGTGAAGTCCTCAACATCGTGTATCTGGCTGCAGGGGCCACCAAAGGGGGATTCTTCCCCAACGGTCTCAACGGCAACATCAAGTAAGCCGAGGGCTCAGGGCCGAGGGCCGAGAGCTGCACAGCACGGCTTATGCAAAGGCTTACTGAAAAGAGGAACCCGAATGGGGTTCCTCTTTTGTTTTGCTGTTTTGTTTTTGACAACCTATTCTTGTAAGAGCTACCTTGCTCTCGGCTCTCGGCTCTCGGCTCTCGGCCTTCTGCTTCAGATCAAAGGCAACTCTTCCAGCGCATCCTCAAACCGCTCTGGCTTGAAATCCTGCTGGTCAAAAGCAATGTCTCCCTCGGGGACCACGGTGTCTCGGGTGAGCCCCCGAAAGTCAAAGAGGCCAGGGTCCAGCAAATGGCTGGCACTGACATGGCTGAGGGCACGGAAGATGTTGTTGAGGCGGCCCGGACTCTGGCGCTCCCAGCTTTCCAGCATTTCCCCGACGATTCTGCGCTGCAAATTCTCCTGAGAGCCGCACAGGTTGCAGGGAATGATGGGGAATTCGCGGGCACGGGCGTAACGCTCGATGTCCTTCTCGGTGCAGTAGGCCAGCGGGCGGATCACCACATTCTGGCCGTCATCAGAGACCAGTTTGGGGGGCATGGCTTTCAGGCGGCTTCCAAAGAACATGTTCATGAAGAAGGTTTCCAGGATGTCGTCCCGGTGGTGCCCCAGCGCGATCTTGTTGGCCCCGATCTCTCTGGCGAAGGTGTAGATGGCCCCCCGGCGCAGTCTGGAACACAAACTGCACATGGTTTTGCCTTCGGGGATTTTCTCTTTCACCACGCTGTAGGTGTCCTGCTCCAGGATGCGGTACTCCACGCCCAGGTTCTTCAGGTACTCAGGAAGAATGTGGCTGGGAAAGCCGGGCTGTTTCTGATCGAGGTTCATGGCGATCAGTTTGAAGTCGATGGGTGCCCGCTTCTGCAACTCCATGAGGGTGTCCAGCATGGTGTAGGAGTCCTTGCCTCCCGAGAGGCACACCAGCACGGTGTCTCCATCGTCGATCATGCCGTAGTCGGTGATGGCCTGGGCCACCTGGCGTTCCAGTTGCCGTTTCAGCCGGAAGAAGTTTCCGGAGTAACTTTTTTCTGTGCCCTCTGTGCCCTCTGTGGTGTCTGTGGTGTCTGTGGTGTGAAGGCTGTCCTGAAGGGGGTTGTCCTGCATGTTTTCGTGCTGCATGTGATTGACCTCAACAGAGGGGATGATCCTCGTTTTTTGTGTGGAGCCCGGGTTGTGTTGAACTTGAGGCTGTTTTTCTCTGGAAAAAGCAGCGACCAGCCCCCATTGTACGGGATTCTCTGGTGTTTCAGGGGAAAGTGACGGTCACTCTGGCCCCCCTGATGGTGTTTTCCAGCTGCAGGTGGGCGTGGTGCAGGGCACAGATGCTGCGCACCACCTTCATGCCAATCCCGAATCCTTCCAGATCGGGTTTCTGGGCTTCATGGTCTTCCAGCAGTTCCTGGGGAAAGCCCTGGCCCTGGTCCTGCACGGTCAGCATGTGTTCTCCCAGCATCACCCGGATTTCTCCATCGCGGGTGTAGCGGATGGCGTTGAAAATCAGGTTCTCAATCAAACGGCTGAGCGTGATGGGATCTCCCTTCACGGTGGTGGGGAGGCCATCAAAATCCAGTGAGAGGTTCTTTTTGAGGGCCAGAGGCACCATGCGGTCGATCACGGCTCCGGTGATCTCCCACAGATCCACGGGTTGCAAGTCCAGAGGGCTGCCCTGCAGGCGGGTGAGGGTCAGCAGATTGATGGCCAGCCGCTCCAGGTGCTCGGTGTTGCGGTGCAGGGTGCGCAGGGCCGTTTCGTAGACCTGCAGGTCACGGGGTTTGGAGAGGGTGTATTCCAGCTCGGCTTTCAGTGCGGTGAGGGGGGTGCGGAGTTCGTGGCTGGCCACCCGCAGGAATTCCAGCTCGGCTTTGCGGGTGCGCTGCAAGGTCTCCAGGCTTTCGGCCAGGGCACGGGCCAGCATGCCCACCTCATCCGGGCGGTGGATTTCCGGGATGGGTTCGGGGCGGTCCAGGGTTTGCACCCGTGCGGTCAGGTTGCTGAGGGGTTGGAGGTTGCGTCCCAGCACCCAGCCTGAACCCAGCGCACCCAGCAGTGACATCAACAGGGTAAGCGGGATGCTCACCACTGCGTAAGAGCGCAGGGTTTCTTGCAGGGAAGTGAGGGGGCGGCCCACCTCCACCTCAAATTCTGAGCTGCTGATGCGGTACACGTGCCAGCCCGAGAGGTTGCTGAACCCTTCCTGCACTGTCTCTGGCATGTTGCGAAAATCGCTCTCCCAGATCACTTTGCCTTGCTGCTCGATGCGTGCATCCACAAACTCTGAACCGGAAGCCAGGGTTTGCAAGACCACATTGGGCAGGTTTTTGCCCTGGTACAGGCGGGCAGAGTTCATCACCAGTCGGGACTGGTCTCTCAGTTCCTGGTTCATGTCCGAGAGGCGCACCTGGTAGAGCACCACCCCGGACAGCACGCTGAGGGTGGTGAGGGCCAGAAACAGCACCCCACCCACCCACACCGAGAGGCGGGTTTGCAGGTTCAAGGGGACCTCCTCAGGGGGTGGGGAAGCGGTAGCCCACGCCGCGCACCGTTTCGATCACACCATCTCCCAGTTTACGCCGCAGGTTCCTGACGTACACGTCGATCACGTTGGTTTCGGCATCAAAAGAGGAATCCCACACCCGGTCCACAATTTCTTCACGGGTGTAAAGGCGTCCGGGGTTGCTGCTGAGCAGTTCCAGCAAACCCATTTCTTTGCCGGTCAGGTGCACCTCCTGGGTGCCTTTGAAGAACCTGCGGTTGGCCCAGTCGAACTTCAGGTCCTCATGGAGGGTTTCCTGGGGGGTGAGGGTTTTGCCGCGCCGCAGGATGGCCCGGATGCGGGCAGTCACCTCCTGCAGGTGGAAGGGTTTGACCAGGTAGTCGTCTCCACCCAGTTGCAAGCCGTGCAGTTTGTCCTGCAGGCTGTCTCTGGCGCTCAGGAACAGGATGGGAAAACTGAAATCATCTGCCCGGATGCGTTTCACCAGCTCGAAACCGGCATCGGGTCCTTCCGGGAGGCGGATGTCGGCAATCATCACATCGAAGGGGTACAGCCCCACCAGGGTCTGGGCGGTGGTGGCATCTGCGGCTTCGTCCACGGCGTAGCCCTCTTCACGCAGGTAACGTGCCAGTGGGGAACGGATCCGTTCGTCGTCTTCCAGCAACAGCACTCGCATGGTTTCAGTATCCCAGATTGCCTGAAAGGCACATGAAGCTGCGCACCTTCACTCCTCCACCACCACTTCTTTGTAGGGCAAGAGCACATGCACCCGGGTGCCTTCCCCGACTTTAGATTCGAACCACACCCGGCCCTGGTGGGCATCGATGATGGTCTTCACGATGGAAAGGCCCAGACCGCTGCCGCCTTCATCGCGGCTTCGGGATTCCTGCACCCTGTAGAACCGGTCAAAGAGCTTCGAGAGGTGCTCCTGGGCAATCCCCGGACCGTTGTCCCTGATCACGAAATGCACCTGTTTGCCTTCCAGGTGGGCCTCCAGGGTGACCTTGCTGGAGCCAGCTTTCAGGGCGTTGCTCACCAGGTTGATCATCACCTGCTTCATGCGGGCCGGATCCGCCATGAAGGCGAACTCCTGACCACCGACCTCCAGTTCAGCCTGTCCCAGAATGGGTTTCAGTTCACGCCGCAGGTCCTCCATGAAGGCCAGGGCCAGCATGGGTTGCAGGTTCATGGCCACAGATCCAGCGTCTGCACGGGCCAGTTCCAGCAGGCTCTGGATCAGGTGGGAGAGCCTTTCCGATTCGTTCTTGATGATGGTGAGGCTTTCGGCTTGCTGCGGAGTGGGATTGGTGCGCCTGAGCAGGTACCCGGCGTGTCCTCCGATGGCCGTGACCGGGGTGCGCAATTCATGGCTGGCATCGCTGGTGAAGTGACGCTGCATTTCAAAAGAATTTTCCAGTCGGGCCAGCACATCGTTGATGGTGGTGGCCAGAGACTCCACCTCGTCGTGGGTGTTGGGAACAGGGACGCGGGAACTGAGGTTCTTCTCGGTGATGGTTTCTGCAGCGGCCTGCACATAACGCAGGGGTTTGAGGGCACGGGCAGAGACCCCGTAAATGGTGATTCCCATCCCCACAATGGCCAGCAGGGTCACAAAGAACAGCACGGTTTTCAGTGCGGTGAAGACATCTTCAATCTCGGTGACATCACGGGCCAGCAGGACCACCCCGCTGTACACCCCGATGTTGGGGAGTTGCACAGGCATCAGACGGGCAATCACCTGCAGGTGTTTGATCTGGTTGTCGGTGCGGATGTCCATTTCCGTGAAGTAAGGTTCGTCCTTGCCATTGCGAATGATCTGGGCATACTCACTGGTGGAGAGCTGCAGGTTTTTTCCTGAAGCGAGGGTGCGGGCCAGGTTGGGGCTCATTTCCAGGTGGCTGGGCTCCAGGTTTTGCTGGGTGAGGTTGGGCAATTCCGCTTCTGGAAAGAAATACACATCCACCTGCCCATAAAGGTCTGAAAGCAACACCCAGGCGTTGCCAAAATTGAGCGTCCAGCTGTAAGGCACGCCCTGAATGTTGTTGACCTTGATGCCCTGGTCCATGCTGCGGATCAGGTCGGTGCGGATGTTGGTGTCGATGATGCGGGTCATCACACTGAACACGGTGAGCATGATGAAACTGAGAATCAGGCCCATCACGGTGGTGTAGAGCAGGGTCAATCGCCAGCGTAAAGTCATTCTGATCCACAGTTTAGGGTTTTTTGTGAAAGGTTGGACACTGGAATGCTGAGAAAGGGAAGGCCGTGGAAAGTGCCGAGGGCCGAGAGCCGAGGGCCCAGGGCAAAAGGCTTTCTTTTGAAATGTCAGTCCAGGCAAAACCAGCAAAATCGAGCAAGTCTGTACCCTCCTGCAGGGCTCTTCTATTGATGTGTTGAGAAGCCAATGGGAGCCTAAAATCCCTATCTTCCCTTTGACTCCAGGTGATCCCAGACCCGCTCTCGGCTCTCGGCCCTCGGCACAACAAAAAAGCGCCCTTCTGGGCGCTTTTTTGTTGTTTATCATTCTTCCCGCAGCACGTACCCCACGCCACGCACGGTGTGGATCAGGCGGCGTTCTCCGCCTTCTTCCAGTTTGCGGCGCAGGTAGCCGATGTACACGTCCACCACGTTGCTGCCCCCGGTGTATTCGGGCCAGACTTTCTCCTCGATTTCAAAACGGGAGAACACCTTGCCGGGGTTGCGGGCCAGCAGTTCCAGCAATTCAAATTCCTTGGCGGAGAGCTCCACACGGCGGCCCCCCCGGAAGATTTCGCGGCCATCGAGGTTCATCACCAGGTCTGCCACGCGCACCTCTCCGGTGACAGCAGGGTTGACGCGGCGCAGGTGAGCACGCACGCGGGCCAGCAGTTCTTCAATGGAGAAGGGTTTGATCAGGTAGTCGTCTGCACCAGCGTCCAGGCCTTCCACTTTGTCCTGGATGCTGTCTTTGGCGGTGAGGATCAGGATGGGGGTGTTGCTGGTTTTTCGGATGCGTCTGGCGACTTCCAGTCCGTCCAGCACAGGAAGCATCAAATCCAGAATCACCAGATCGGGGTTGACTTCACGGAATTTGGAGAGTCCGGTCACTCCGTCGAAAGCAACTTCGGTGGCGTAACCTTCGGCGGCAAGTTCAAGTTCAATGAAGCGTGCGATGTCTTTTTCGTCTTCGATCACGAGCACCAGGGGTTTGCGTTCCATGAGCCCAGTATAGGGTGCTCCTCATGAGAACAGAAGTCCTGATTCTAAAATTTCTTTCATTTATGAGAATTTTCAGGGGGTGATGAAGCAAAAGTAAAGGCAGATTTAGCTTGAATGCAGCAAGGGCTAGACCCAGTGAAACTCGTAGACGTTCTCGTTGGCAAAATCCTTCAGGGCTTCACCATCAAATTCAGAGAACACCGCTTCTGGAGGAGACGCCTGATAGGTTCTCTCACACACCAGGGTCATGTCCGGGTTGGCCCGGGAGCACAGCCTGCGGCTCATGTTCACCGGAAGGCCATACACCGCCAGGGTCACCCCGGCATTCAGGGACAGCACCTCTCCGGTGGCCACCCCAATGCGCAACTGCAGGTGCGCCCCAATGCGCTGGGCGGCACCAATCTCATGGATGCGTTTGTGACACTCCTGGGCCAGCCTGAGGGCGCTTTCCACCTTGTTGCCATCAAAAAGGCACACCAGAGCATCCCCCTGGTGTTGCAGCACCCGCCCGCCAAACAAGGCCACCCGCAGGTAACCCACCTGCAGGACTTCACTCATGAGTTCGCCGTATTGCTCCAGCGTCATGCGCTGGGCCAGGGCGGTGGAACCCACCAGATCCATGAAAACCACCGTGACAAATTGTTTGGTCGGGGTTCCCATGCTCATTTCAACAGGTAAAAACCATGTGTGGGAGCCAGGGTTTCAAAACGCACCCAGTCTCCAGGTTTGACGTTCACCACATCCTGGTCCAGCAAGCCGCACACCAGGGGAATGCGGGCCTGCACAATGATGAACCCTTTCTCGGTGCGGGTCACCTGCCCCACCCCTTCCAGCGCTGAAATCTGTGAAGAGGTGAGCACTTCCTCGTGCTGGTCTGTGGGTTCCAGGCTTTTCAGCAGCGGATGCACAATCACCCGTGCCGGTCCAGGACGGGCAATGTAAGGGCCGGTGCGGTCAAACAGGTACATCACCTGTCCGCCTGCAACAAATTCCAGCAGAACACTGCCTTCCGGTTGCGGATACAGGCTGCCCTGGGTTGCATCCGTGCGGAAGCGTTCGATAAATTCTTCGATGGAGTTCTCCAGTACCACTTCAAACAGTGTACACGCTTTTGTGCCGAGGGCCGAGGGCACAGGGCCGAGGGCCATCACGCAAAGTCTTTTTTGGCATTTGAGACCATTTTCGCAAAGCAAAATCCTGGGGTTGTTCCAGACACCACCACAGTTGCTTTGTGGTTGCTGGTCTTGAGACTCCAGAACTTGACACAGTGCTTTGGATGCAGCACATTATTCTCGGCTCTCGGCTCTCGGCTCTCGGCTCTCGGCTCTCGGCTCTCGGCTCTCGGCTCTCGGCTCTCGGCCTCCAGCACCAGAGTTCCAACGGCCACCCATTTTACGCCAGAAACAGAATCCCCTGTCACTCCACCGGCCAGATTTCCCCCTCTTCACCCACCCTGCCCGGTGGTTTAATAGAGTGAAGGGATGAGGCGGATTGTGGTGGGCGCAGCAGGCAGTGGCAAGACCACGGCTGTGCTCAAACACGCCTGGAAGCACGCAAAAGACGGAGTGACGCTGTTCTGTTTGCCGCACCAGAGGCAGGATCTGGTCAAACGCCTCTCCGAAGAGCCCACCCTGAATGTGCGGGTCACCGACCTGCAGAGCGTGGCTTACGAGGTGCTGGAAAGAGGGGGCAACGAGAAGAACTTTCTCAGCATTCCAGGACGGGTGGCGTTGCTGGGCCGTCTGCTGATGTCGGACCGCAAAGATTACCCCACCCCTGGTGAGGCTGCCCTGTATGCCCATGCCATTGGGGACCTCAAGAAACAGAATGTGGCGGGAAAACTGGATCCCCGCAAAGTGGGAGCGCAGGGGAAACACCTGCTGGGCCTTGCTGCCCGCTACCAGCAGGAACTGCAGGAACGTCACCTGCTGGACCTGGACGATGTGCGCCTGCTGGCCAGTGAACTGCTGGAAAATGGCCTGCAGTGGTCTGCCCGTCCTCAACACCTGCTGATTGATGGGTACAGCGAACTGAATCCTCTGGAGTTGCGCCTGATCCGTGCGCTGGCCCTGACCTCCAGGAGCCTGATCCTGACCCTGCCTGCCAATGCGCCCTATCCTTACCAGACCCGTCTGGGAAAAAAAGACCTGGAAGGTTACGCAGATTTTCTGAAGGCCAGTGTGACCGAACTGTCTTACAAGGCGCTGCCTGCCTTCACAGTGCAGGTGTACCCCAACGTCACCCGGGAAGCCCGTCAGGTGGTGGCACAGGTGAAAGCCGCATTGTTGGAAGGCATTCCGGCCAGCGAGATGGCTGTGGTGGTGCCCAGAGACAGCGCCACAGCGAATTTGCTCAAACTGGCAGAGGAAGCCCGCATTCCCCTGCTGGACGAGCAGCCAGGCACGCCTGTGGACAGTTTCCATGGCCGCAAACTGATGACCCTGCTTTCCACCCGCAGGCGCAATTACCCCACCCGTGACCTCTTTGACCTCTCCATGTTCTATGAGGGATTGAACAGGGTGGCAGAAGAGCTGGAGGGGCGTGGTCTGAACGGCATCCATGCCCATCTGCTGGAGGATGTGAACCGGGAGTCTTTGAGCCTGTTGATGCTGGAAACGGCTCCCACCGATGGCAGTTCCCAGGGCTGGCTGAACTGGATTGAAACTTTGCTGGACCGCATCAAACACCCGGAGTCCAGCCGGGACCCCATCCGCATCATGGCCCGTGAGGTGTTTGAACTGATTCCGGCAGAGAAACAGAAACACACGGTGCTGGAAGACTGGCTGATGGCATTGTTGCCCAGTGTGGCCATGACCCGGGAACGGCAGGAAGGGGTGCGGGTGCTCACCCCGGAGCAAATCACCGGCAGGCGTTTTCAGAAACTCTGGCTGATGAATGCCACCGAACACCAGTACCTGCTGGAAGAAAAAGAGGATTTCTTCTTCACCGAAGAGGAACGCCTGAACCTGGGTTTGCCCCGCAGCATGAGGGGCATTGCAGAAAGCCTCTTTTATGAGGTTTTCACCCGTGCACTGCAGGTGACGCTCAGTTATGCCAGTGCAGACCGCGATGGGGTGCAGCGTCCCCACCGCCTGCTGGCCCAGATGGGGCAGGCCACCACCCCGCAGGTGATGCCCATGAGCCCGCTGGAATACGCCCTGTCCACCCGGGACATCAAACTGGGCAGCCCGGACTGGTGGAGCAAGGTGCCTCCGGTGCAGGAAAACCGCGCCTGGATGCTGACCCGTTACCTGCCCTGCAAGCTGCGTGGTTACCTCAGCAGCCACACCGAAAAACCCTTTGGAGGGCTGTTCAGCAGGCAGGACCGCACCCGCATGGAACGCCTGCTCAGGCAATCTGCCTGGGAGGCCCAGCCTGAACCTGTGCTGGATGGGGTGTACTCCGACCACTTCAAGCAGCAGGTGGCAAGGCACCTGAAAGACAACCTGCCTCCCAGGCCGGATTTGCCCAATTTGCGGGTCTTCAGGGATTTCAAGCTGGGGGAATTTCGTTTCCGGCCCCATGCCTACCAGCCCTTCAATGACACCCGCAAAGCCAACATCTATGTGGTCACCCAGGAACCGGACATCCGCACCCTGCTCAAAAACAACCCCGAGCACCTGTGGGTCTACGCAGCTTTTCAGCAGGCTGGCTGGGACACCGAACTGTACACCTGGGATCTGTATGCCAAACCCAGACGCCGCAGTGTCTTTGACAACCAGGCCAGAGACGCCTGGAAGCAACTGCATGACCTGAAAGACAGCCTTGCTGCTGGAGATGTCACTCCCAGCGCAGGGTTTCACTGTTTTGATTGCACCTTCAAGCAGGTGTGCCGGATCGGGTGATCTGCAAGCTCACCGCAAAATCACATCCAGCACAGTTCCCACCAGCATGGTGAGCGCCAGCCAGCTGTTGGCATCAAAAAAAGCGATGTTCACTTTGGTGAGGTCTTTTGGGTTGATGATGCGGTGCTCGTACAGCAGAATCCCGCCCATCACCACGGCTGCCAGATAAAACGCCCAGCTGGTGCCAATCACATACCCCGAGTAAACCAGCAGGGCAAAGGTCAGGAAGTGCGACCAGGCAGAGATTTTCAGGGCTGCAGGAATGCCAAAACGGGCTGGAATGCTCTGCACCCGGTTTTGGGTGTCAAAGTCATGGTCCTGGGTGGCGTAAATCACGTCCAGACCGACCATCCAGAAAACCACCACCAGCCACAGGGCGATGGCTCCAGGGTGCCACATGCCTGTGATGGCAATCCAGCCCCCTGCTGCTGCGGCTCCATCGGTGATGCCCAGCCAGACATGGCACAGCCAGGTGAAGCGCTTGGTGTAGGGATAGAGGATCAGAAAGACCACTGCAATGGGCAGCAGTTTTAAGGCCAGCGGATTCAGTTGTGCAGCAGCAAACCACAAAACCCCCAGCGAGATCAGGGTCAGCACGGTGGCCTGCAGGGGTTTGATTTTGCCGCTGGGAATTTCCCGTTTTGCCGTTCTGGGATTGGCGGCATCGATGCCCGCATCGATCAGGCGGTTGGCCGCCATGGCTGCGGTTCTGGCTCCGGCCATCGCCAGGGTGATCCACAGGAATTCCAGCCAGGTGGGCCACCTGCCCTGGGACTGGGCTGCAAAAAACATGCCTGCATATGCGAAGGGAAGGGCAAAGATGGTGTGTTCGAACCGGACGAAGTCCAGGTAGGTTTTCAGTCTCGCTTGCACGATAAAAGCATACGGGAAAAAAGACAGGAGCACAGGGTCAAACGCCTTTCTTGTTCAGGCCATTTCTCATCAAAGTCCCTTGCTTCCCAAGATACTTGTGATGCAAGATAGTCACATGGATTCAAACACCAAGCTGATGGCACTGGACCTGGTGCTGCTCAGTGTGCTGGAAGCCCAGCCTGCTTATGGTCTGGAGATCCTGCAGCGCATTCAGGACCGCACGGGCGCAGATTACGAATTCAAAGAGGGAAGCCTGTACCCGGCGCTGCACCGCATGGTCAAACAGGGCTGGCTGGACAGCAGCTGGGGAGAATCCCAGAAAGGCGGAGCCCCCAGACGCTACTACAGCCTGAGTGTGCTGGGCAGGGAAGCCCTGAAGCAGAAAAAAATTGAATGGTCGAAGCTCAGGCAGGCCATGGACGGTTTGCTGGGAGGAACATGAACACTTCAAAGCCTTTAAAACCTTCAAAGCCTTTAAAACCTTCAAAGCCTTCAAAGCAATTGCAAAAATACCTTTTGCAGGCCACCCGGGGTTTGCCCCACCAGGAACGCCTGCTGACCATGGCAGAACTGAAAAGCCACCTGCTGGAACGCATCGAACAACACCAGCAGCAGGGGTACAGTTTTGAGGAGGCACAGAGCATTGCCCTGGAGCAATTGGGAGGGCAGCATGGACTCTCCCGCCAGCTGAATTTTGCCCACTGGACCCTTCCAGCAGGCTGGACCACCCTGGGAATCACCCTCACGTTGCTGGGAGGCATGGTCTGGAACAGGGCGCAAGCCCAGACCTCCCAGCAAAATGGTCAGGCAACAAGGCAGATGCAGCCTTTGCATTTTGCAGGGACCATTGGAGAAGCCCAAAACGAGATCGAACTTCAGTTTGTTTTGGCAGGAAAACCAGATCTGGAGCAGAGGATCAAGGCCCAGGGCAAAGTGCGTTTTGAGGTGGACACCCGACCCCTGGACCCCTGTGACTCTGGGCAGCAGGTGGTGCTGAGCCTGAACTGGCCTTCTGGACACTTTGAAACCAGCGACTGCTGGACCGGAACCGAAAGACTGTCCCTGAAACCCGGACAGCTTGTGATGCACAGAAATCAAGATGAAATGCAGGTGCGCTTGAAATGATGAAAACCCTGATCAAACTCTGGGACTGGATCAAAGAATTTGTGATCGTGATTGCTTTGACCACTTTTGTGGTCTCCTTTCCGGCGGTCAGTGGCAACAGCATGCAGCCCACCCTGCGCAACGGAGAACGCATGCTGATTCCAAAATACGAAACGTTTCTGCACCGCATGGGCATCGGGCAGTTTCAGCGCGGAGACATCCTGGTGTTCAAGCCGCCTGCAGACCACCAGAGCTCCTGGCATGCCTTTCCCAGCAGCACCGTGACCTTCTGGCATTACATCCCCTATTACGTCAAACGGGTGGTGGCCATTGGAGGAGACACCGTGCGGATTGACCGTGGACAGGTGTATGTCAATGGAAAAAGAGCAGATTTCCATGTTCAGGAGGACTTCTGGAAACAGCAGGGTTGCTGGGAGAACCAGCCCGAATCCATTGCTGCCAATTACATTCAGGCCGATCAGGAGAAAAACCGGATCAGCAAGGCCTTCACGGTTCCTGCTGGAGAATATTTTGTGATGGGAGACAACCGTTCTCCTGGGGGCAGTGAAGACTCCCGTTTCTTTGGTCCGGTTTCACTGGACAGGGTGGCTGGACGGGTCAGTTTCATGCTGTTTCCCCTCTGGCGCAAGAAACAGGTGAGCCAGGCCTGCCTGAATCCCCAGTACAGCGGCTCCACCGAACTGAACCTCAGAAAACCCTGAAATCAGCTGACAAACCCACCAGAAGGGCAGTTGGTTGCACCTCTGGTGGGTTTAGAGCATTTCACAGAAGCATAAGAGGTTTTGTCTCTGGGGGTGTTTCTTGAAATGGGAGGATTTTTCTGAATCCTCCCATTTCACGGATAAACGCAGCAAATGGAGAGGGTTCAGGCCTGCTCGTGGTGTTCTCTGAGGTAAGCCATCATGCTGCGGTCTTTTCGGAAGGCCAGCGCATCATACAGGTGGCGGGCACCCGCTTCATGGTCGTGGGCACGGGCTTTCAGACACATGATCTGGGGTTTCAGAAACGCATCATGGATGCTGTACTGCAACAGCAACTTGCCATACCCCTGCCCTCTGAAAGCAGGATGCACGGCCCAGTAGGCCAGGGTGGCCTCGTCTTCATCGAATTCCAGTTCTGCAAAACCCACCGGATGACCGTCCTTGCACAGCACCATCATCTCCACATTTTCCTGGGCGAAATGCTGGCGGTATTTTTCTTCGGTCCAGTTCAGGCGCTCGGCCCACACGTCTTCGCTGCTGCGGTACAGTTCCAGGTAATCCTGAAACCCAATCCTGAAAGCAGGCATGAATTTGACCCCATCTGGCAGGAAAGGCAAACGTTGTTTGTTGGGTCTGGCCATGCTATAAAAGTCTGTGCAGTGCAGGGTGCCAAAGCCCAGGTCTTCCAGGGCCACCCTCACCTCTCTGTTCATGGCAGAGCAGAAGGCGTACACCGGTTTGTGGGCTTTTTTCAGGACGGCACGCAAAATGCTGCGGGTGTAATCGGAAGAATCTCCCAGGGGGCCTTCCAGCAGAAAACCGTCCTTGTAGAGGTTCAGGGCAGCAAAAGCACGCACAGAACCCGCTTCATCTTCCAGCACCAGACCCTGGTCGGAAGTCACTTCCCAGCTGAGGTCTTCCGGGGTGCGGGCTTCCGGGGTGAACACTTCACGGTGGGGACTGGCATCCATCCAGTCCAGCAAGGCAAGAATGTCGGTGGTGTCGGTGGGTTTGACCTGTCGAATCAGCATGACCACGCTCCCAGGGCATCATTCCGCGCCCAGACGGAACAAGAGGCGAAAACACTGGATTTCCATGAGGTGAGTGGGGAAAAGGGGCTCAGGAGGGAGGGGGTTGTCCGGTCCCTCGCTGGGCCAGAAAAAACGCTACACCGTTGCCAACGCCTGATTTTGCAGAATCTCGAAAAGTAAGGTAGACCCATTGTACGCCTAAAATTTAAAGAAGTTGTGACACAAAAACCCGGTATATAAATGCACCGGGCAGAAACTTCTCTCATCCAGCGCAGTGAAGCATGCAGGTTTTTCCCTTCCAGTGCAGCGCCAGAGCGATGGGGTCACTTCAGGCTGGCTTTTGCGGCAATTGTGGGCCTGTCAACATTGCTTGAATCCTCAAGAAAAGAAGTTGATTCTCTTACTTTTCCGGATTGCAGATTCGCTATACTTTGAACATGACCCTCTAGGGTTACGACGAAGCGCTCCCCAACAAACCAACGTTTGTGGGGAGCGTTTTCGCTTAAAAACCCTGGAAAGCAGGCCGCAAGCTGGTCTGGTGCGGGTCAAGGCTGCCATCGGCAGGGTGACGCCCCGCTGAGCAGCGCAAAGGGGGGTGCCGTGATGCAAGATTGGATCACACGCGCAGACGCACTTGAGATCGACACCCGGGATTTCGTCCTCCAACGTGCCCACCAGACTTTGCGGGACGTGATGTGGGAAGGCCGCTACGACATCTGTGAGCACGCCGTCCAGCACGCACGTTCTCAGGGCTTCATGGAGCCAGACATCGTGCAGGTGCTGCATTCAGGCCGCATCCGGGCGGTGTACCCGCAGGACCGGCGCTGGCTGGTGATGGGGTACTTTCACTCGGTCAACCTGAAACTCCCACTGCACGTGGTGGTGGACTTCCACCAGAAAGACCAGTGGATTGATGTGGTCACGGCTTATGTCCCCAACAACCCCCACCAGATCCTCAGCAGGTCACGGGTGGCCCTGATGTTGCGTTTTGATTCTGGCCAGGTGAAAACCAAGCAGGTGAAGCCTGGAGCCCAGAAAGGCAAGTGGAAGCGGAGTTCCTGAATTGAGCAGAAGGCAAAATGCCCAGAGCTGAGGGCCAAAGAACAGCAGAAGGCAGAAGGCAGCGACCCAATGCCGACGGGGCCGTCCCCGAGCGACCCAGCGGTCCAAACCGCTTTGGACCGCGTAGTAGGGTCAAGAGAGGCATGCTGTCAGGGTCAAGAAGAAGGCAAACAAAAAGCCAGATTCAAGCCAGGCCTTCTGCTTTCTTTTATAATGTGTGACATGGAATATATCGTTCGCAATGCCACAGTTCATGATGTTTCAGCAATCGCAAAAGTGCACACCCAGAGCTGGCAGGAAACCTATGCAGGGCGCATCCCCGACGAGGTGCTTTCGCAGCTCACTTATGAGCGCAGGCTGACCCAGTGGGAGCGTAAAACCCAGGATGAATGGAGGGATGTGCTGGTGCTGGAGGTGAAAGAAAGCATCTTGGCTTTCTCCCAGACCGTGCACAAACCTGAAGCGGATTTGCATACAGATGCAGAACTTGCCTGTATTTATGCACTCAAAGCCCACCATGGACAGGGCTTTGGAAAAAGACTGATGCAGGAATCGGTGAAAAAACTGCACGGTGCTGGGGCCACAAGTCTGGGTTTGTGGGTCCTGAAGGACAATCCCACCATCGGGTTCTATGAACGCATGGGCGGGGTGTGCAAAGCAGAAAACAGCATGAGATGGTTCGGGCATGACCTGCCCGTGCTGGGTTACGTGTGGGATGAACTTTCTTTCATTCTGGAGGCCTGATGGACACCCCTGCACACCCTTGCGAATGCGATGAATTGCCACAAGCCGTGCAAGAAGGGGCCATTCTGGAAGTGATTTTCGCCCGTTCTGATGCAGAGGTGATTTTGTACGCCATTCCCCACCCCTCTGGCATTGAAGATGATGCCCTGAGCATCCGCCATTGTCCGTTTTGCGGCAGGATGTTTGCCAGCACCCCCTACATGGACCATCTGGCAAGGCAGCAGGAGATGTCAAACCGTCTGAAAGGATGAATGATGTTCAGCATCTGGAAGGTTTCTGCTTTCTGGTTTTCCATCCAGCAGAAAATACGACTGCGCTATACTGCTAGGCATGATTCGAGCGGACACCATCGTTGCCATTTCCACTGCCCAGGGTGAGGGGGCCATTGGCATCGTCAGGCTTTCCGGCCCGCAAGCCCTGTCCATTGCAGACCAGTTGTTCTCCGGAAAGCGCACCCCTTCCAGAACCCGGGGGGGCCGCTTCCTGTATGGCCGTTTTCTGGATCGGGAAGGCGAAACCATCGACGAGGGCATCGTGCTGGTGTTCAAAGGTCCTCACTCCTACACTGGAGAAGATGTGGCGGAACTGCAGACCCACGGTTCGGTGAGTGCGCTGGGAGCGCTCTTGACCCGCTGTGTGGAACTGGGGGCAAGGCTGGCAAAACCCGGAGAATTCACCCTCAGGGCTTTTCTGGAAGGCCGCATGGACCTGAATCAGGCCGAGGCCGTCAACAGCCTGATCCACGCCCAGACCGACACGGCCCGCAGGCAGGCCACCCTGGGTTTGCAGGGTGCCCTCAGCAAACGCCTGGACGGCATGGTCTTCAAACTGGCCCGCACCATGGGGGCCATCCAGGCCATGCTGGACTACCCCGAAGAAGGCGTTCCCGAGGAAGACCGCATTGTTCCCCTGCTGGCAGTGCAAAACGAACTGAACCACCTGCTGGACACCGCCAGAGCAGGAAAACTGGCACAGCAGGGAGCAAGGCTGGCTTTGCTGGGACGGCCCAACGCCGGAAAAAGCAGCCTGCTGAACGCCCTGCTGGGTTACGAGCGCAGCATTGTCACCCCCATTGCCGGAACCACCCGCGATTACCTGGAAGCCCACATGGAACTGGTGGGGGTGCCCATCACATTGATTGACACTGCAGGGGTGCGGGAAACGGCAGATGTCATCGAGGCTGCAGGGGTGGAACGTGCCCTGCAACTCGGAGAAAACGCCGATCTGGTGATGCTTCTGGAAGACGCCTCAGCCCCCAGAGAACCCCTGGATGTGAACGTCCCAGAAGACCGCCTGATTCGCCTGCAAACCAAAACCGATCTGGGACAGGTCTGGCACGATGACCGCTACCAATCTGTTTCAGCCATCACTGGAGCAGGACTCCCAGAATTGCGCGACCGCCTGCGGGAAAAACTGCTGGGCGACCAGGCCCGCCACGAAGTCTGGCTTTCCAGCGAACGGCAGGTCCAGGCCGTCACTGCAGCCCTGGAACATGTGCAGGGTGCCCTGACCCTCCCGGATGAACTGGCCAGCTACGAAATCGAACTGGCCCTCAACCACCTGGCCGAACTGAGCGGCAAGAATGTTTCTGAAGAGGTGATCGAGCAGATTTTCAGGAATTTCTGTGTGGGGAAGTGAAGCAGAAGGCAGAAGGCCAAAAGATCAAGCATGCGACACCCTTCTGAGGAACATGCTTTAGCCGTTCCTTGAGGGCTCAAACGCTTTTATCCTGACAATCAGCAGAAAGCCGATGCATCAGCTAGCCTGAAAAGCCTTCTTCTTGACCCTGACTACGTGCCTCAAAGGCGGCTTTGTCGGCACTGGGTCGCTGCCTTCTGCCTTTAGCCTTCTGCGGGCGCAGCCCTCTCTCCAATGCTGAACCCTCCCGGTCCCTGCTGTTTGGCCGCTTGCATCAGGGTTTCGGCGCGTTGCAGCACAGTGTCAACACTCTCTGAGGCATCTGTGGAGGTGAGGCCCATGCTGGCGGTCACTTTTAAGGTGTGGTGGTCCAGGTTCAGGGGTTTTTGCAGGTTGTTCTGCACCCGGCCTGCGATCATGGTCAGGATGTCCGGGGTGAGCTGTCCAGCCAGCACCAGAATGAATTCATCGCGGGAGAGGCGGTACACCCGGTCCTGGCCGCGCAAGGATTGCCTGAGGCGGATGGCCACCTGGCGCAGCAAATGGTCCCCAATCTGGAAACCGTGCTGCTCATTGACGCTGCGGAAATCGTCCAGGTCCAGGTAGACCACCGAGCAATTCTGGTCTTTGATGCGGCCCTGCAGGTAGTCGTAAAGGGCGTTGCGTTCCCCTTCTTCACGGGTCTGCTCCTGATACACCTTTGCTTCCAGACCGAACTGGTGTTGCAGGTGGTGCGTGACATCCTCAATGATCAAGAGAATCCAGTCCTGGCTGGGGAGGGGGGCAGCAGTGACTTTGAACCACACCTGGCCGTCCCAGCGCATGAACACGTTGCCCTTGTGGATTTCAGGGATGGATTCGTCGTGCAGGAAAGGGGTGGTGCTGAACACCTCACCTTTCTCCCACTGGATGCCGGTGATGGTGGTGGCCAGCGCATTGCATTCCATGACGTGCTCGGTGGTGTCCAGCAAGATCAGGCCGTCGCTGCCGTACTGCATGATGGCTTCGATTTCTTCTGCCAGGGTGGAACGCTGGGCGGGCAGCAGGCGTTTTTCCAGCATCTGCAAAATGCGGCCTGCAAAGCGCATCATGATTTCGGTGTCCCTCACGGTCCAGATGTGCATGTCCTGTTTGAACACGCAGAGGGTTCCAATGGGTTGCCCATCCTGGGTGCTCAGGGGCAGGGCCAGAAAGGCCTGAATGTTTGCCTGCTGCACCAGGGGATGGCGGCGCAAACGCTCATCCTGGCCGAGGTCAAAAACCATCAGGGGGGTGTGGGTCAGCAGGGTGGTGTTGCAGAGGGCCTGTTCTCTGGGAAGCTCTGAGGCATTCAGGTTGCTGGTGGCCTTGAACCACTGCCTTTTCTCGTCCATGAAGCTGAGGTAGGCTCCATCTGCCCCGACCATGAAGGCCAGATCGTCGATCAACTGGTCGAATTCGGCTTCCCTGGGGGTGTCCAGGATCGAATAGGAGTGCAGTCTGTCCAGACGGTGCTGTTCGGTGGCGTCATACCTGTGATGCTGCATTTGGCTTCTCCTTGTGAATCAGGCCAGGATGTTTTGATTGTAGCCAAAATGCTCTTTCAGAATTCTGCCCTGTCACTTTGCCCTACAGGTCTGTCCTGTACAGGGTGTACCTGCGGATCACCTGACTGCCGTAAATCTGGCTGAGGTTCCGGGAGGTGTTGCTGTCAAACATCAGGGCATGAACAATGGTGTGGATGCCCGCCTGCAGGGCTTTCTGATTCAGCAGACCCGTCAGGTAACGCCCCAGTCCTGCATACTGCCGCTCAGGTCTGACTGCAATGGTTTTGGCAATCACCTGTCCGGGGTTCATAGGGTCAGGGTAGGCCAGAAAGAAGCCTGCCAGACGGCCCTGGTGTTCGGCCAGGAACATGAAATCGGTGGGAAGCTGCTGGAAAACGGGCAGGTACAGGCTGCGGAAAGTGGCCTCGTCCAGTTCTGAAAAGAAGGGATTGTCCTGAAAGGCCAGATTGCTGAGTTCATGAATGTCTGAGATGTCCTGCTGCAGTTTCTCTGGAACCACACCCCGAACGGTCACACCCAGGGCCTTGAATTTGGTTTCCAGATCTGCAAAACGCGGATCCTGCACTTCCGGGGAGGCTGCACTGGACTGGTATTCCCAGCCTGCCTGAAAACCTGCTTTCTGGAAGTGTTCCACGTAAGCAGCAGGTTGCCAGGGTTCCCCAAAAAACGGTCTGACCGTCCCAAACTCCGAGACCAGACGGTATTTGAACCAGGTGTTGCCGTTCATGGGACCGACCACCTGTCTGAGGCCTTTCTGTCTGGCCTCCTGCAGGGCAGCGCTCAGGACGGCCAGAGCGCCCTCCTCGTTCAGGGCATCAAAATGCCCGATGGCTCCAGAATCCCAGAGTGCAGCCCTTGCAGTGATCAGGCCTTCCTCTGCAAATCCAAAAACCACAGCAGGCGGAGGTGCAGCAGAACGGGCAGGGAGGGAGGAATGTTCAGGGAGGTCGGGGTTCACAATCAGGGTCACGGGATCACCAGTCCTAGCAAAGAGGAGAACGCTGCAAATGCGCTGTGGTACTCCAGACTGCGCTTTCTCAGGCGGTAGGAGACCAGGGCGGGAATGGTGCAGGCAAATGCGAACACCAGCAGGCGAAGCACATTAAACTCCCCGCCCAGCACAGCGTAAGGGGTGAAGAACAGCACGATCAGGATGGGCAAAGAAAACCAGACCTGCCTCAGTTCGGGCAGGCTGCGCCCGCTCATGGCGGCGGCCTGGGTGGCAATGGACAGCGAGTACACGTAAAAAAGCGGCTGGGAAGGGACCGTTCCTGCTGCAGAGACCAGGTCGGGAGAGGTCCCGTAAATGCTGATCAGCATCCAGATGGTGGGCGGAATGCACACCACCGCCACATGCTTCACGGAACTGCTGTGCATGCCCAGAGGTTTTCTGAGCACGATGTAACAGACCAGCAAAATGAGTGGAGCCACCACCCATTTGATGCCTGCAATGCTGTACACGACGAAGCCCATCAGGATGGCGGCCATCAGTCCTCCGTGGTCCAGACGGGTTTTTCGGCGCAGGCTGATGGTGATCAGGGCAATCCCAATGAAGCCCAGCAGGTCATAAAGCATGGTCAGCGGAGAATCCCCCACATGTCCCCTCAAAACCACCAGGGTGCCATAAGGAATGAACAGGTTGTCCAGGCCCTCCCAGGAGATGGCCTCAATGATCATCACCACCAGACCGACCAGAATGGCAATCAGCAGGGATTCCAGCCGTCCGGTGGCATCTGAAAGCAAGAGGGGAATGTGTGTGGACAGGAACGCCACCAGAAAAAACGCAGCACTTCCTTCCAGGCTTTTCTGGTCCTGCTCGACAAAATACTTGGTCTGCCCGTAGCGCACCCCGATCAATGCAGCCAGGGCATCCGCCAGGGTCAGCACCAGCACTGGAATGGTGAAATACACAGGCTCAGGGGCAAGCTGGTAAATCAGGGCAATGCTGATCAGAAAGTACACATCGCCCAGAGAGACCCGCTGCACACTGTTCAGCACGCTTCCCAGGGCTTTGAGGGGTTTGAAGTATTTCTGCAGCAAGAGCATCACAATGGCCAGACCGCAGGCCAGCCACACGGCTTTTGGATCGTGCAGCAAAGCTGGAAACGTCAGGGCCACCAGACCCGTGGCAATGTGCATGAGTTTGCGGGCCAGTTCCGGGTGGGGTTTGAAGCGGTTCTGCCACCCCTTCAGGCCCAGCATGCACCCGACCAGCATCAGCAGGACCAGGGGGACGTTAAGCATGGGTGGGGCGTTCACACACGCTCTTCCACCACCAGCCTGGAATAAAAGAAAGCCCTGTCCTGGGCATGAAGTTGTTCAGAAAGTTCAGGGAGGGGCCTGAGGAGCTCAGGGAGGTTTTTGCCGTCTCTGGGCACCATCATGTTCCAGTAGACCAGGCGGCCTCCGGGACGGGTGTGCTGGGCCAGATCGGAGAGCAGTCTGTCGCTGGTGGCTTCGGGCATGTATTCAAAGACATCGCTGAGGTTGAAACCGTCCCACAGCCCTGCTTCTTTCTGCACGAAGGTTTCCAGGCTGCACACCTCGTAGCGCAAGCGGTCCAGGTTGTCCCGGATGGCTTCAAAGTTTTCCGGTCTGAGCCAGAATGGCAGGATTTTGTCGTGTTTGCCCCTCAAAATCCAGGAGAGGTAGGGGTTTTCGGAGGGGTCCAGTTCGACCAGGGCGTGGCGGGTGCGTTTCATCACGTTGTCGCTGAGGCTTCCTTCTGCAAAAGCGAAAAATTCAGGATCGCGGCCCAGCCTGCCCATCATGGTTCTGGAGAAGAAGAAGCGCATCAGGGCCTTGAAGCGCCAGTTCATGAAACGGGTCTCGTAAAAAACTTCTCTGCCAGAGTGGTTTTTGGGGGTCAGCAGTTGCCGGATGTCGTAACCAGAGAGCAGAAAAGGCAGGATGTAACTTCTGAACAGTGCAAAGTAGCGTTCAAACTTGCCTCCTGATCCCACACCATTCCTCAGGATGTGTTCCTGCAAATCCCAGAACTGCCGGGACCTGGGGGCCAGGGCTTTTCTCAGACGGGTGTAAAGACCAATGCGCCTTTGTGAGGGAACAGATCCGATGATTTCCAGCACCTGCTCATAAGGCAGGGTCTTCAAGGCTGCAATGCGGAAATCCAGGCAGAAGGTCTGCACCTCGCTGAGGTCCAGGGCCACCACCTCCTGGGGGTTTAAAGTCAGCAGGGAAAGGGCATTGTCTCCTGCAGAGCACACCGAGACAAAACGGCCGCCAGAAAGGGGACGCAGGGCTTCCAGCAGCACATCGGCATCCTCCCAGACCTGGGCGTACCGGATGAAATCAAATTTGGCTTTTTCTTCGATGTGGCTGCTCATGGTTGCTTCTCCAGCAGGGGGGAGGGCTGGTTTGCTGCGCGGATCAGGCGCACCACGCCTGTGGAACCGTCCAGTTCGACTTCATCGCCGTCTTGCAGCCAGTGGGTGACTTCGGGAATGGCCACAATGCCCGGAATCCCCAGTTCTCGGGACACAATGGCAGAGTGGGACAGCAGGCTTCCCCGTTCCACCAGCAGCGCACGGGCCAGGGGCAAAATGATGATCCAGCCGGGATCGGTGCGCTCTGCCACCAGAATGGTGGGTTCTGAGAGCTGCACGGTGCGGGGATCTTTGACCACCCTTACAGTTCCACGCACCACCCCGGGAGAGCAAGGGATGCCCTGCCTTTCGGTTTCGGACAGGGTGAGGGAGGTGCTGGTTTGAAGGCTCTGCCTGTACACACTGCCTGCTGCCCGGAAGCGTCTGGGAAGGCCGGGCAGGGTCTGATAACCCTGAAATTCCTCTTTGCGCATCTGGGCCAGTCCTTTTAAATTCAGGGAGGTGGCGGTTCCCTCGGCGTAACCAAGCAGCTCATCCACGGTCAGGTAAAAGACATCTTCGGGGTCGTCCAGCAGCTGCATTTTGACCAGATTGGCCCCCATGCTCCTGAAAATCTTGCGGGCCTCGCCAAAGACGCGGGTGCGTTCAAAACGCATGTTTTCCCGTTCGCGCACGCATTCACGGGCATGCTGCAGCACCCAGAAGAACACTTTTTCCTTCCAGCCCGAGAGTTTCTGCCGTGCAATCTCCTCGGCTTTTTCCCGTCTGGACTGGGCATCGTGGCTGACTGGAGGAATCAGGGACAGCCTGGCCACCATGCGGGCCAGCATTTCAGGTTCGTCCTGCAGGGTGAGGCTTTCCAGTTTCAGTTCGTCCAGGCAGCGTTCTCCAAAATCCTGAAGGTAGATCTGGAAGCGTTTTTGCAAGTCGCTGTGGGCCTGCAAAGCCTGCAAAATTTCTGTTCTTGAGCCGTTCTGGAAGGTGTTTAAAAGGTCTGGCTGGTTCCGCAGCAGCCCTGCCATTTCTTCCAGCTTCTTTGCTGGAACGGCAGAGATCATCTGGCCTTCTGCAGAGACCAGATCGTTTTGCAAAGAACCGGTGTCTGACAGCCATTTGCTGCACAGTTGCCTGAGCACCCCATAAAAAATCATGGCAAAGAAGTCATTGCTGAGGGGAGCGTCCCAGCGGTTCAGCAGTTCGGCTTCCAGGGTGCGGTAGTGGTCTGCAAGCTGGCTGTAACCCATGGCGGGCAGGTGTTTTCTCACCCCCAGGTGTTTCTTCAGACGTGTGTAAAAACGGGCTCTGGCTCCCGGAAGCTGCTGCAAAGTCCACATCAGACCCCCCACCGTTCTTAGCAGGTCAAGGGTGTCCTGCAGGGCTCCGCTGGAAGACTGCACTTTCAGCTCTGTGGGCATGCCGTCGCTGACCCCCATCATCTGCTCCATGAATTTGCGGTTGATGCTGAATCCAGGCAGCATCCCCAGCACCCGGTACCAGTTCGAGAGGTTGTAGTAAATGCGGCCCTGCACCAGCCCGATCATCACATCGAAGACATGACCGTTTTGCTGGATGGTGCGGTCAGACACCCCCAGCAGGCGCACAAAATGGCGGTACACCGTGCGGTAGGCCCGCGAAGCGAAAGAGAAGGTCAGGGGCGTGGTGATCCCGCTGTAACTCTCGATGATGTTGCTGTTGTCCCACCAGGTCACGCTTTCCAGGGTGGTGATGGGCCGGGATTGCAGCAGGAACAGTTTGCCTTTTTCAATGGCCCATTCGATGTCCTGGGGCACCCCAAAGAATTTTTCGCTCTGTCTGGCCAGAGAACAAATCTGTTTCACCTGGGGGTCTGTCAGAAGGGGAGAGGCAGGTTTTTCAATCTCGCCACTTTCCAGCAGGGTGTAGGTTTCCCCGTCCTCCTCGCCAGAAACCAGACGGTCTCCCAGACCCTGAACCGCAGACACCACACAGCGGGTGCGGTCTGAATTCACCGGATCGGCACTGAAGCACACCCCTGCACTGTCTGCCTGCACCATGCGCTGCACCAATACGGCAGGCACCTGCACCCCAGAGTGCAGCCCTTTTTCTTTGCGGTAAGCAGCGGTTCTGGAAGCAAAACCCGAATGCCAGACCTTCAGGAGGTGTTCTGCCACCTGTTCTGTGGGGATGTTCAGAAAAGAATCAAACTGTCCTGCAAAAGAAGTCTGGGAGCCGTCCTCGTCCAGGGCACTGGAACGCACGGCCCAGAGTTGACCTCCCAGCCGGGACAGGTGTTGTGAAAGCTGGGTTTGCAGGGTTTCGGGGAGGGGCAAGCCTGCGGTATTGCCATGTGCCACCTGTGCCTGCTGCTCTGCTGTGAGCAAGGCAAAAGCCTGTGCAGAAACCACAAACCAGGAGGGAATGGGAAACTTTTCGCCCAGACGGGCCAGCGCCTGTGCTTTGCCTCCCACGGGCTGGGTCAGGGCTTCAGAGGGGGTGAAGATCAGTGAAGTTTGCATCGAAAACCTCGGTTTCAGGGGAACCGGGCCAGGGCCAGGTACATCAGCACGATCCACAGGGCACTGAGCAGTTCAACGTGTTTGAGGAGGGCAGCTGTTTTGCGCACAGCCGCCACCACCGCGAAAGGAAACATCAACAGGTAAAAAATGGAGAGCACCAGCCAGCCCCCATGAAAGTAGCCCAGCGCAAACACCCCCACGCTGCCTGCCAGAAACCAGGTCAGCAGGGCTTTTTCGATGCCCCAGATGGCGCTGTAGGTTTGCACACCGGGTTCTTCTTTTTCTGCAGGCCGGATTTTGCGTCCGAATTCCAGCAGTGCCCCTCCTGAAAGACTGACCACAAAAAGCACCCAGGCTTTCTGTGGAAAATTCAGATCCCACACAAAACTTGCAGCATAAAGCTGGATCAGGCCCACGATGGGCAGGTGGGAAAGCATGTACAGCAGGGGCTGCTTTTTCAGCCATTCGGGGTTGAAGAACTCCTTGCCCATCAGGATCATGTAAATCCAGCAGACCAGCAGCAGGGTCAAAGAGGGGTAGTTCCACACATAGGTGGTCGTGAACTGAAAACCTGCAATGAAGAGGGCTGCATTGCGCAACTCCCGCAGGGTGATCAGTCCTCTGGGGACCGGACGGTAAGGACGGTGGGCCTTGTCCTCTTCAAAATCCTTGTATTCATCGAAGACCCTGAGCTGAAAGAACAGCCCCAGAATCAGGCAGGTCACGGCCAGCATTCCGGTCAGGCGCACCGCAGCAGAACTGGCAAAGGACAGCACACACCAGCTGGTCAACAGGACCAGTGGGAAGTGGGCCAGCAGCGGAAAACGCTCTTTCTGGTACGTGATCCAGCGTTGCATGGTCTAACAGTAGCAAAAAGTTTTCTGAGGAGGCTTTTTCAGGTCACAGGAACTCTTTTTGCCTTGAAGTGTTGGCAGGCCCCTTTTGTGGGTCTGGGAAAGGGGGGATGCTGGAAGGTGGGCCAGTCCCAGAGTGAGACCTATTGACAGCAATTCAATTGTGTGCAATTAATATAGAAGCAACAAGAGCAGGACACCCCAACGCATTGAAACTGCAAAAGGAGCACACCATGACCGTGAAAAGCGCAGAAGCCACCTGGAACGGAACCCTCAAAGCAGGAAAAGGCCACCTCAAACTGGAAAGCGGCGTGTACGAAGGCGGATACACCTTCGCTGGTCGCTTTGAAAATGGCAAGGGCACCAACCCCGAAGAACTGATTGCCGCTGCCCACTCTGGCTGTTACACCATGTTCCTCAGTGCCCTGCTCAGCGAAAAAGGCCTGGACCCTGAGAGATTGCACACCACCGCCAAAGTGCACCTGGGTGCAGGTCCCACCGTCACCAAAATTGAACTGTTCCTGGAAGCCCAGGTCAGCGGCATCAGCGAAGAAGACCTGCGCGCCACCGCACAGGAAGCCAAGGAGAAGTGCCCCATCTCCAAACTGCTGGCTGCTGTCCCCGAAATGACCCTGGACATCAAAGTCCTGTAATTCCTGCAATCCCTGTAAAAACAGAACCTCCAGAGAGATCTGGAGGTTTTTTGTTGGTCTGCTGCGTTGATCTGTGAAATGAGAGGATTTTCTGTAATCCTCCCATTTTAAAAACCTCTTCAGAGAGTGAACCTCTGGATCTTCTGTTCAATGCCCTAAAGGTCAGTCTTTCAGGCCATTGGCTTTGAGGGCTGCGCGCAAATCGCGGAGTTGCTGCTGCAAGGCCACCATCTGGGCAGGGGTCAGGCACATCATGCAGGCCATCTGTTCGGGGATGTGCTGGGCCTCGGTTTTCTTGTGCAGGCCCAGTTCGGTCAGGGCAATGCCCACTTCGCGTTCATCGTGTTTCAGGCGGGTGCGGGTGATCAGCCCCATCTGTTCCAGGCGTTTGAGCAGCGGAGAAAGCGTTCCAGAATCCAGTTCCAGCCTCAGGCCCAGAGTTTTGACGGTGTGGGGCTGGCCTTCCCACAACAGCACCATCACCAGATACTGCGGGTAGGTCAGGTTCAGGTGTTCCAGCAAAGGCTGGTAGGCCCGGATGATCAATCTGGAAGTGGCGTACACATCGAAGCACAGCAAATCTTCCAGACCCACCTCGGGTTCAGGAGCAGTGGGCAGCAGGTCGGTCATGCCTTATTGTAGCGCAATTCAATTGAGGGCAATTAAATGAAGTTTATCTTTTGTGATGCTGTTTTGGGCTTAGGCCAGCCTGCAGGTGCATCTGCAGGGGGCTGCCCCTAAACTGAGAACACAGATTTGAACACCGCAGGTGTTTTTGTGGTGTTTCTGGAGGTTTTTATGATTCATTTTTCGATTCTGGGGGAACCCTCCCAGGACAATGCGGTGCTGGCGACCATCAACACCAGCCAGAGCATTCACCGCCTGCTTTTCGATTGTGGCGAGGGGGTTTTGACTTCCCTCCCTTACTCCGAGGTGCAGGCCATCGACCACCTGTTCTTTTCACATTTTCACATGGACCATGTTTCGGGATTTGATGCGTATTTCCGGGCGAATTTCAACCGGACCAGCAAAGAAAACCACATCTGGGGACCGCCTGGGGCTGCAAAGATCCTGCAGCACCGCTTTCAGGGCTTCTGGTGGAACCATGCAGCAGACCTGGACGCCCTCTGGCAGGTGCATGAAGTGCATGCAGACCACATCCAGACCACCCATTTTCTGGCCCATGAAGCTTTTTCAGTGGCTTACCCTCAGCCTGTCCGGCCACACTCCAGCGTGATTCTGGAACACGAGGCATTCAGTGTGCAGGCCCTGCCCCTGTCGCACCATGGGGTTTCACTGGGATACCGGGTGCAGGAGAAACCCAGAACCAACATCGACATGACAAAACTTGCCGCACTGGGCCTCAAACCTGGCCCCTGGATGCAGCACCTGAAAGACCCCCAGTACCAGCAGGAGACTTTGGAGGTGGCTGGACAGGCACACTCCACCCAGGATCTGCGAAAGGCCCTCCTCATTCAGAAACAGCAGGGGTCTCTGGCCTACATCACGGACCTTTTGATTGATGATGCGGCCAGAAAACACCTTCTGCCCTTTCTGCAGGGGGTGGAAACCCTGGTCTGTGAGAGCCAGTTTCATCCTCAGGACCTGGAACTGGCTGTCAAAAACCACCACACCACCCCGGATCTGGTGGCTGCAGTGGCCCGCGATGCAGGAGTGGGAAACCTGTTTCTGTTTCACGTGTCCCAGCGGTACCGCAGGGAGACCTGGCAGGAGATGCTGCAAATTGCCCGCAGCATTTTTCCCAACAGCCACTTTGCAGACCACTGGGGAATGTGAGGGCAGAAGTGAGGATCATTGCAGGAGGTCACCCAGAAAATCCCGATACGCTTCTTTCATGGGCAAATCGTCTTTCTGGACCAGCACATTTCTCTGCACCATGACCTCCTGCTGCAAAATGGGATTGAAGCCCGTCTTGCTGACCTGAGCGGTGTAAATCCCGATTCCTCTGCGTTGCCAGAGGGGGGTTTCGTTGAAGTTGATGCCCTGCTGGAACAGCAATTCGTTCTTGAAAGCGGCGTCCGTGCCCTCCAGCAGCTGGGTGACCTCCTGGGCGGTTTTTCCCTGCTGTCTGAGGGTCCAGTAGGCCCAGCCCTGCAAAGCACAGCGGGCACTGTCCTCCTGCCGCCACTGAAAGTAATCCAGCACATCTGCAAGCGTGGCACCCAGCCAGATGCGGCTGTCAAACTGCACCGCCTGACCCACCTGCAAACTGAAGGTGCTGCCTGCAAGACTGGCAGACAAGGAAAGGGTTTTTTCCAGCGAGCGCCCAAAGCCAGCCCAGCCTGGAGGCAGCAAAATGGAAATTTCGTCGCTGGAGGTCCAGCCATAAAGGCCATGCAGGTCTTTCATCAGGGCTGTGGCTGTTTGGACCATGGCGTCCTTAAACCTGTTGTCGAAGGGCTTCTGGTAAAACTGCTGGGTGAACCTGGAGAAGGAGCGCCCATCCAGACGCACCACCGCCCACATGCCCGGAACCAGGGTCAGGTTGTGGTAGACCTCCCTCTGGCGCATCCGAACATCCAGATCCTGTTTGTTGGGTTTTTTCATGGTTCCTCCCAGGGAGACACCACAAAAGTGCCTTCGGCAAGTTCCACGTAAAACAGTGCCTCAAAGCCTTCTTCCAGAGACGGCAACTGCAGCTTCTTGAAGGTGGCATACAGGCCCAGTGCAGGCACCTGTCGGTCCCGGTTCTGGTTGCGCTCCAGGCAATCTTGCAGCCTGGACTGGAAATAATACCCGATCACTTTTGCTTCACGGGTTTTTGCCGTCTGAATCAGGGCTGCACGCTCTTCACGGGTGGGACTGGTGTTGTCGATCACCACGCTGCGGCCTGCATTCAGGCTTTCCAGCAGCAGTTTCTGCTGTTTGTAGGGTTTGTTGTTCTTCCAGAGGTCTTTGCTGATGTGCACATGGGTTTCCTTGAAAACCTGTCTGTAGAAAGAGGTTTTTCCCGAAGCCTGAAGTCCCATCAGCAACACAATGTCCATGCAGAGCACTCTAGGGCTTCTGGAACAAAAGGGCATCTTCCGTTTGACCTAATGCAGGATCACGAAAGAGGTTGTGCAAGGGGCTTTAATTTCGGGCAACCATAGTAAGCGCAGACCCGAGACTCCAGCTCCTCCGCCGAAAGCAAGCCCTGAGCGGGCATCACCGCCCGTTTCCCATGCAGCCATTTCGGTTCAATGGGATTCAGCCACGGGCTTCTCTTCGGCAATAAACAACTCAAGATCCGCACCCCACCTGTTGCTTTGGCCTTTCGGTTGTGCTGCTTGATCCAGGAGGTGACCTGCTTGCTGATGTGCCAACTGGCGTTGTCCCAGACCAGCAGCAACGCCTTTTTGCCCTGCTTACCCAGTTCCTGAGTGAGCCACTGTAGAAAGTCACAGGTCACAGCGCTGATGGGTCGACCCTGCACAAAACGCAGCATCATTTCTTCGGTGTCGGCCCTCAGCAAGCCGTAGCATGCCAGCGCTTTGGGATCTTCATCTCCGGCTTGCCACTGAGGGGCCTCCACTTTGGAGCGGTTCTGACCCGTCCACAGGGCTCTTTTCGGCTGAGCAAAGCGACTCCACCACACCTCATCCATAAAACCGAGCACCCAATCGGAGTGCTGGAGGGCCAGATGGATCAGTCGTGCCCGTTGGTTTTTTTGACCGTGTAGTTGGGATCTTGTGACGTGATCCAGGAGGTGGCCCGTTTCCAGTTCACGTCCAACCGTTTTAAAGCCCGACGCATGCTTTCGTAGCTCATCTTCTCACTGGTGATGCCTTGCTCGAAGCTGACCTGAGCTAGCTTTTCCAGCGTCCAGTGTTCGTTTTGCATTCCAAAATCTCGGGGTTTTTGTTGCAGTAGAGCATGGAGGCGTTGTAAGGCGGATTCGTCGATGTGAGGCAGCATGCTATGGGGCCGATGAGATTTTTCGTGCAGGCTCGCTAAACCATCAGCTTCAAAGGCACGGAAGGTATTGCGCACGGTCTGGGTGGCAATCCTGAGGGATCG
Source organism: Deinococcus roseus (assembly GCF_014646895.1). Taxonomy (NCBI): domain Bacteria; kingdom Thermotogati; phylum Deinococcota; class Deinococci; order Deinococcales; family Deinococcaceae; genus Deinococcus; species Deinococcus roseus. The sequence continues at coordinate 83,249 of NZ_BMOD01000011.1, read as the reverse complement.
GGCGATCTGGGAGACCACCTGGCCCTCATGGCTGGCCAGGAGAATCTGGCTACGCCGGACGGTGAACGCATCTTTAGATTTGAGCTGATGTTGAATGTACTGGACTTCTTCCTCGCTGAGGAGCCGGACCTTGACTTTGCTGCCCATAGTTCACTGTGACAGATGACAGGGATCTTCACAACCTCACTTGTGATCCTGCACTAAGCCAGTTTCACCATGCACATCCTCACAACATGCTACAGTTGCAACATGCAATCAAATGATGTGGCCCCGGAAGTCCCCGATTTCACCCAGCGCAGCACCGCCAGTTTTCGCTTTCTGTGCGCGTACTGGCTGGTGGGACAGGCCCTGGTGGCAAAAGTGGAATCTGCCATCCAGACCGAAGAAAACATGGATCTGCGGGAACTGATCGTGCTGTCTTACCTGGCTGCGGGCACCAGTTATCCCAGCGAGGTGGCCCAGCACATCCTGCTCCCCAGATACGAGGTCAGTCGCACCCTGGACAAACTGCTGAAAAAAGGCCTGATCGAGCGGCAGGTGGATGAAAAAGACGCCCGACGCATGCAATTCACGGTGACCCGCCAGGGCCTCGAAGCGCAGCTGAGGGCCTTGCAGATGACCGAAGATGCAGCCTCTCCTTTGCTCTCCCAGCTTGAAAACCCGGACACTTTTGTGAACCAGATCGAAACCCTCTCCCAGCTTGCCCAGGAGGATGTCAAATGACCCAGATTTTGAAAGGCGGCGTGCAGAAAACCAACCGTGAGCCCATTCCCACCCATCGGGTGTCTAAAGACACCAAAGGCAACTGGCATGTGTATGGTTTTGACGAGGCCCGTCAGGTGCTGCGCAGCGATGTCACCACCCAGGCCGGATTTCTGGCTGAAACGGTGCGCGGGGTCAAGGGCCTCAGCAACCAGCCCGTTTTGTTCATGGATGGGGAAGAACACCGCACCTACCGCTCCGAAGTGGCAAAATACTTCTCGCCCACCACGGTGGAAAAGTACCGCCCCATGATGGAACAGTTCGTGGACGCCTTTTTGAAGGACGCCGTGCAGAAAAAGACCATCAACCTCTCGGAAATCAGCTTGCGCATTGCGGTGCGGGTGGCCGGTCAGGTGGTGGGCCTCACGGAAAGCGACCCCGATAAAATGTCCGAGCGCTTGGAAGCCTTCTTCCAGCAGGATCCCAGCCGGGAAGCTCCGAAATGGATCCAGATCGTGCGCTTTTTGCAAAACCAGGTGAAGCTCTTTCGCTTCTACAACCAGGATGTGAAGCCTGCCGTCAAAGCCCGCATGAAAACCCCAAAAGAAGACGTGATCAGCCACACGCTGGGCAAAGGGTATTCCAGCATGGAGGTCCTGACCGAATGCATCACTTATGGGGCTGCAGGCATGGTCACCACCCGTGAATTCATTCAGGTGGCTGCCTGGCACCTGCTGGAACACCCCAGACTCAAAGACCGGTATCTGGTCGCCTCCGAAAAAGAACGCATGGCCATCCTGGGCGAGATCCTGCGCCTTGAGCCGGTGGTGGGCCAGCTGTTCCGCCGCATGCAGGGCGATCTGGAGCTGCAAAGCGACAACCAGATTTTCCCCCTCAAAAAAGGCGATCTGGTGGTGCTGCACGTGTATGGGGCCAACGAGGACACCTGCACAGTGGGAGAGCAGCCCAGAGAGGTGTGCCCCCACAGGGACCTTCCCAGAGGGGTGCAGGCCCAGGTGATGAGTTTCGGAGATGGACACCACCGCTGCCCCGGGGCTTTTCTGGCTTTGCAGGAAACCGACATCTTCCTGACCCGTTTCCTGAAATTGCCTGTGAAGTTCAAGGCCCCCCAGATGACCTGGAATGAACTGATTCAGGGCTATGAACTGCGCAATTTCCAGCTGGAGATCGGGTAAAAAACAGAAAAAGGGTGCAGAGGGATTGCCAGGCAAAAGGTCAGCCCTCTGCAACACTCATTCCTGCTGAAAATCTGCCAGAAAAAACCCCGAGAAGGCATCTGGGGTTTGCAGGGCCCTTTGCAGGGCCAGTTCTCCGGTGGCCGGGCCAAACTTGAACCCGTGCCCGGAGCAGGCAGAAACCACCGTCAGATGGTCTCCCATGCGGTCCACCACGAAATCCTCGTCTGGGGTGTTGGTGTACAGGCAGGTGATGTTTTCCAGCGGCGTTGCAGACACTTCAGGCATGAAGCGGGCCATCCAGTCTGCCAGATAACGGGTTTTGTCTGGCTGGTGGGCAAAAGTGCGGTTTTCCGGGGTGACGGTTGGGCCATGGTGGTGCAAACCCAGTTTGACGCCGGGCCTGTCCAACTGTGGAAAGCCATAAGGACCCCGCACCAGATCAATGAAAACAGGCATGTTGGGGTAATGGAATTTCTGGTCAGGCACTGCAAAATAGCTCAGTTGCTCTTCGGTGACCTGCAAGGGGAGGGGGGCAGGCAAGAGGCGGTTCACCCAGGCCCCGGCACAGACCAGCACATGGTCTGGCTGGTAGGTCCAGCGTTCGGTGACCACTTTTCCGTGCTCTGCAGACAGCACCGGGGTGTTCTCCTGAATGCTCACGCCCTGTTTTCTCAGGAAACGGGCCAGAGCGGGCAACACCTCATCGGGTTTGAGGATGCCAGCGTCTTTCTGGAACAGCACCGATTCGCTGTCAGGCAGGTGAAACTGCGGAAAGCGTTCACTGGCCTCAGGACCAGACAGCAGTTCAAAATCAATGTTTTCTGTTTGCAGGGCATTCATGTGCTGCTGCAGAACAGGATGCCCGCTGGGAGCCAGATCAATGCCGCCCACCGGATGGATGATCTTCAGTTCAAGCTGGTCTTCCAGTTCATGCCAGAGGGGGTAGGCCCGTTTTGCCAGCCGCACATATTCTGGGTGCCCGTAAGAATAACGGATGATGCGCGACTCTCCGTGGCTGCTGCCCAGCGTGTGGCCCAGCGAAAACTGCTCGATGACCGTGACCTGATGCCCCTGTTTCCAGGCGGCGTAAGCACAAGACAGACCGTTCAAACCTGCTCCAATGATCAGCACCTGGGTCATTCTGTATACCTCTGGACCGAGTATACCCTTCCAGATTAGACGCACATCTATATAGACGAAGATCTAATTAGATGATAGTCTATAGACATGGACGAGGTGCTGCTCAAACTCAAAGCCCTCGCAGACCCCACACGCCTCAAGATCATTGGGCTTTTGCGTTCCATCTGCGACAAGAAAGACAGCGAACCCCAGGACCCGCAGGACCCCACCTCTTATGGCATCAGCATCAGCCAGAGCCTGGGCCTCACCCAGCCCACGGTCAGCCACCACATGAAAGTGCTGGTGGAAGCGGGACTGGTCAAAGCCACCCGCGAAGGGAACACCGTTTACTACTCCCTCAACGGAGAAGGCTTCAAACCCCTCACCCAGTTTCTGGAACACCACCAGAACGCCCCCACCTGCGACTGACCCACCCCTCCAACCTTCCAGTGCCTGAACTGCCTGCAGCTCAGGAAGCTGCCCCATTGCTTTTAGAGAGGATTTCAGCCATGCAAGACCCCGTAGACATGCGCCAGCTCGAAGTGCAGGACCGCTACCAGACTTACCTGAAAGACCTGCAGCAACACCACCTCAGCAACCAGGTTCCCTCGCTGATGCGCCTCAAAGCCGCCCACACCCTCAGAACCCTGGCAGATTTGCTGGAAGGCAAGGCCCGTGTGATGGTGGTGTACCCGGAGCACATCAAAGCCTCCTGAGCCCAGGCTGTTCTGGGTTGCTGCGTTGATCGGTGTGACAGCAGGCTTCTCTGGAAGTTTGCTGTCACAAAAACATGCAGACCAGGAAACAGCTTCTTGAGTTTCTGCCTGATGTTTTAGAGCATTTGACAGAAGAATAAAAGTTGTTTCCTGGGTTCATGTTCTTTGAAATAGGAGGATTTTTCTGAATGCTCCTATTTCACTGATAAACGCAGTAAAATACCCCCGATGAAAACCGACAACCTTTTTGCAAACGTGCACCTCAAGCCCGCAGAGGGCTTTCATGTGCGCCCCTTCAGCGGAGAAAACACCACCCTGCTGCACATCCAGCTGGAAGCAGGCAAAATTGCCCCCAGACACAACCACATCCACGAACAGCTCACCCTGGTGGTTTCGGGTGAACTGGAATACGAACTGGACGGTGAAATCCGGGTTTTGACTGCCGGAGAAGTGGTCTTCGTGCCTTCCAATGCTTTCCACAGTGCAAAAGCCCTGACCAGCACCGTGGTGATCGAGGCTTTCTCTCCTGCACGCACCGATCTGCAAGAGAAACTCGCTGCCCTGGAAGCCGAACAACAAAGCTGACTTAAACCAGGACAGCCCTGAATTCTGGCCTGAATTGCAGCTTCTCAGCAATTCGGCCCTTTTCCCATCTCGAGATGAAGTACACTGAAAAGGTGTGCTTTAAAAGGCCTGTCAAAAATGACGGGTCATTTTTAACCGAAGAAAGCCAGCGAAAAAAATTCAGGGTGCCCGAGGGCATTCTCCTGTCTTTACTGAAATCAGAGCAGACCTGCTCAAAGCAACACAGTAAGCAACACAATCGCCTGGAGACCCAGGTGGGAAGGATCACAGCATGACCAAAGAGAACAACCCCGAAAGCCTGCATGAACTCATCGACGCCCTGGAATCCGGCGAAATGGATGAGGACACCGAGGCCGATCTCGAAGAAGGGGAATACCAGAGTCTGGACGAAATTTTCGCGGAACTTGCCGCTCTGAAAGAACAGGTCGCAGCCCAGGGCCGCGAAATTGCTGAACTGAAGAAAGCCGTGGAGAACCGCAAACCCGAGCGTTCCTTCGAGCGCAGTGACCGTGGCGAGCGTTCCTTTGACCGTGGTGACAGAGGCGGTTTCCGTGGTGGCGACCGTGGCGAGCGTTCCTTTGACCGTGGCGACCGCGGTGGTGACCGTGGTGGTTTCAGAAGCGACCGTGGTGACCGCCCAAGTGGTGAGCGTTCCTTTAACCGCGATGATCGCGGCGGTTTCAGAAATGACCGTCCCAGTGGCGAGCGTTCCTTTAACCGCGACGATCGTGGTGGAGACCGTGGTGGTTTCAGAGGCGACCGTGGCGACCGTCCCAGTGGTGACCGTCCCAGAGGCGAAGGACGTGACTTCCGCACCGGAGAGCGCACTTTCAACCGGGATGACCGTGGCGGTGACAGGGGTGGTGACCGTGGTGGCTTCAGAAGCGACCGTGGTGACCGTCCCAGTGGAGACCGTGGTGGTTTCAGAAGCGACCGCCCCAGTGGAGACCGTGGTGGTTTCAGGAGCGACCGTCCCAGTGGTGACCGTGGTGGTTTCAGAAGCGATCGTCCCAGTGGTGACCGTCCCAGTGGTGACCGTCCTGAAGGTGGTTTCCGCCCCAGAAGCGAAACCCGTCCTGAGCGCAAAGAAGGCGAATCTGCTTTCAAACCCCGTGCCCGCAAGGACCACGGCTGGGGCAAAAAGCGCGACTGACCGAAAGGCTGTCCCTGCAAAAGCACTGGATGTCCAGTGCTTTTTTCATGGCTTCAGATTTTACAGCTTCAGGTGTTTTTTACATTTTTGTGATGGTGCATTGCAAAGCTCAGACAATTGGGGGGCATGATGTTGCCGTAAGTTCAGGCTGAGCTCCCACGGATGGGTCCACAGCCTGCGTCCCGAGTTGCTGGATGCGTCCAGAGGAGCCCCATCATGAAAATACAACACCTCAGCGTCTCAGACTCCATCTATGAACTTTCCGACGAGTGGTACATCCGTGAGGATGTGGTTAACGACCGCTTTCACATCGATTACGTGCTGGTGTCCCGCTTTGGGGCCTTCAGCGTGCTGGAAAGGCTGGACCGGGAAAAAGTCAAAGTGCATGAAGGCTCGCTGTACATTGATGCCAAACTGCAGGATTACCTGGTCCGGGAGCACCTGGGGGCCACAAAGCGCCTGGAAGGTGTGCTCAAAATGAAAGTCAAACCCCTGATCGTGTTCAAGCAGGACATCAATGGGGGTGTGGTGCAGGGTGTGCAGGTGCTTCCGCTGCACCACCTGAGAAACCACATCGAATTCTTCTGGCAGAAGGTGTACACCTTTGAAGAGGTCATGGCTGCTTTGCGGATCCTGCGCCCCATGCTGGAAAGCAAACCCGACCGCAAAGCCACAGAAGCCTTCAGTCGGAACCTCATCATGGGAATGGTCTCTGGTGCAGCGTCAAACAGCCCTGCAGGAGCAGCCTTAAGTTTTTGAACACCCCCGAGTGACCGGCACCAGATCCTTTCCCATGGAGAGGGTCTTTGTTTTGGATGCACATATGGATGCACTGTTGCTCGGGGGTTCAGAGGTCAAGCAGCTTTGTTCAGTTCAGGCCTGATGGTTCTGGAAACCGCCAGAGGGTTTGCCCTGCCATCTGGGTTTGGGGGCAAATTTGCTGAGGATGGTGGAGTTGTCGTAGGCCACCGAGGCATCCACCCATTTGAAGGTGCTGCTCAGGGCTTTGATGCCGTCTGGAGAAATTTTCATGCCCGAGACCTCCAGGCTGGCAAACATGCCGTTGCCAGAGACTTTCATGCGCACGGGCAGGCTTCCGGCGTATTCGTCCATAAAGCTGGCCAGTTCACGCAGTGCGTCGTTGTCGGTCTGGTCGAGGTCCAGGTTCAGCCAGGCCACTTTGGGCACATCAATCAAATTCTCGATGGTGACAATTTCCTCTGCAATGGCCCGGATGGAGCCTTCGGAGTCATCGAGGTCCACAATCACCAGGGCTGGAGAATCGGGAATCAGTTTGTGCTGCACCCGTTCGTAAGCCTTGCCAAAGGCCACCAGTTCCAGCACACCGGATTCATCTGCCAGGTTGAATTTGGCCATCATGCCTCCGGATTTGGTGGGTTTCTTGACGATGGCTTCCAGCATGCCTGCCAGCACCACCTTCAGGCGACCATTTCCAGGGCGGTTCTGCTGGAAGTAGGTTTCCAGATTGAGGATGGTGCAGCTTGCCGCTTCACGCAGACCCTCGTACTGTTCCAGCGGGTGACCAGAGATGTAGAGGCCCAGCGCTTCTTTTTCGGCACTCAGTTTTTCCAGCTCTGTGAAGGGTGCAACCTGTTTGAGTTTCGGTTCTGGCATGGTGGTGGCCGCTCCGAACAGCGAATCCATGCCGTTGTCCTGCTGGCTGGCCTGCCCGAAACTCAGGGCCTCTTCCACAGATTCCAGCAAAGCTTTGCGGTCTCCGAAAGCATCGAAAGCCCCGCCCTTGATCAGGTTTTCCAGCGCTTTGCGGTTGGCCACTTTGGAAGACACCCGTTTGCAGAAATCGGGGAGGGATTTGTAAGGACCGTGGTGGGTTTTCTCGGCCAGAATGAACTCCACAGCATTTTCCCCCAGGCCTTTGATGGCATACAGACCGAAGTAAATCTGGCCCTTAACCACTTTGAAGTCTGCGCCAGAATGGTTGATGCTGGGGGGCAGCACCACCACGCCCATCTTGCGGGCATCGCTGACGTATTCAGAGACTTTGTCTGAATCCCGGCGCTCTACAGTCAACAATGCGGCCATGAATTCAACAGGATGGTTTGCTTTCAACCATGCTGTTTGATATGATATTACGCCATATGCGGCTGAATGTGATTTGTTGAAACCGTAATTGGCGAACTTTTCCAGCAAATCAAAAAGCTTGTTTGATTCTTCTTCGGGAACACCATTCTCTTTGGAGCCTTTAACAAAAAGAATGCGCTGGTTTTTCATTTCATTGGCATCTTTTTTACCCATGGCCCGACGCAGCAAGTCTGCCCCGCCCAGTGTATATCCCGCCACCGTGGACGCAATCTGCATGATCTGCTCCTGGTACACCGGAATGCCGTAAGTCTCACGCAGAATAGGCTCCAGCCATTTCTCGCTGGTGGGGAAATCGGGGTAGGTCACCGGCTCCTGTCCGTGGTGCCGCCGGATGTAGGTGGGGATGTTCTCCATCGGACCGGGGCGGTACAGCGCAGACATGGCCACCAGATCGGCCAGACGCTTGGGCTTCATGCGGCGGGTGGCGTCGGCAATGCCGCCCCCTTCAAACTGGAAGATCCCCTTGCACTCTCCGCGTCCCATCAGGTCAAAGGTGGCTTCATCGTCAAACGGGATTTCATCGAAGTTGATGTTGATGTTCTTGGAATCCTTGAGGATCTTTCGGGCTTCATCCAGAAAAGACAGGGTGCGGAGTCCCAGAAAGTCCATCTTGATCAGCCCGATGTCCTCGCAGGCTTTCATGTCATACTGGCACACGATGCCTTCCCCGGAGTTGTCGCGCATCAGGGGCACCAGATCGGTGAGATTGTCCCGTCCGATCACTACCCCTGCAGCGTGCACCGAGGCGTGGCGGGTCAGGCCCTCAAGTTTCTGGGCGAATTCGTAAGCCGCAGCAAGGTCCTGGTTGGCTTTCAGCATGTCCTGAATGTCTGGCACGCTCTCACGGGCCTGTTCCAGCGAGTAGCTTTTTCCGAATTTGACCGGAATCAGCTTGGAGACCTTGTCCACATCTGCATAAACCACACCCATCACCCGGGCCACATCCTTCAGGCATGCCTTGGAAGAAAGGGTCCCGAAGGTGGCAATCTGGGCCACCTTGTCATCGCCGTATTTTTCCCGCACGTAGGCAATCACTTCTTCACGCCTCTGGTCGTTGAAGTCGATGTCGAAGTCAGGCATGGAGATGCGGTCCGGGTTGAGGAAACGCTCGAACAGCAGTTCAAACTCCAGGGGGTCCAGGTTGGTGATGCGGATGGCGTATGCCACCAGCGATCCTGCACCTGACCCCCTGCCTGGTCCCACGGAAATGTCGTGGTCTTTGGCCCAGTTGATGTAATCTGCCACGATCAGGAAGTAATCCGGAAAGCCCATGTTGTTGATCACGGACAGCTCGTATTCTGCACGCCTCAGCAGCACAACGGCGTGATTGTATTGGTCTTCTGAGAAGCCCTCCATGCACTCGCCGTCTTTGCAGCGCTGCTCCAGCTCTTCCAGCGCGGGATATCTGGTGTATTTTTCCCCCACAGCTTTCCCGAGGTCTTCCCACAGGGAGCCCATGAAGGCCATGGCAGCGTACAGCGTTTCAAAATCAGCAGTCTGTGGCCTGAAGTTGGGGAGGCGTTTTTTCAGCTTGCTGGTGTGACCTGCAAAATCAATGGCGGTAAATTTCTCTTCGGTGAATTTTTCCCCATCGAGTTTGGGCTCATAAATGGCCTGGTAATAGGCCTTCAGTGCCTCATCCTGCTGCACTTTTTCCCAGGACTGGCAGATGTACTCCCGGATCAGGGGCTCCGTGAGGTGCTCGGGGTAGCGTTTCATCATGCCGCGGTAGGTTTGCACCCGCAACTCCTCGGACATGGTGCGGCCTTCTGGAATGGGAAGCGCAGGCATCTGGTACACGCGTTTTTTGCCCACAGGCAATTCCACGTTGCACATGCGGGCGATGTCTGCGGTGTTGTCGAAGGGCTCCTCGCCCCACACATCCACAGGCAAGGCCTGCTGCATCTCGTCCAGGCTCTTGACGTAGAACTCCTCGCAGGGGAATTTGAAGCGGTTCTCGTCTGCCAGGGTGGCCTTGGTCTGGATGGCCAGTAGGGCGTCGTGGGGCTTGGCATCTTCGCGTTTGACGTAGTGCCCATCGTTGGTGGCGACCATGCCAATCCCGAGTTCTTTTGCCCAGGTTCTCAGGACCTCATTGACCCGCACCTGTTCAGGGATGCCGTGGTCCTGCACCTCAATGAAGTAATTTTCCCTGAACAGGCTCTGGTACCACAAGAGGCGCTCTTTGGCCTGTTCCAGACGGTCCTGCATGATCAGTTGCGGCACTTCTGCCCCCAGACACCCCGAGAAGGCGATGATGCCCTTGTGGTGCTCCAGCAAAAGTTCGTGGTCAATGCGGGGTTTGTAATAGTAGCCTTCGGTGTAACCCCGTGAGGTCAGGCGACAGAGGTTCTGGTAACCCTCAAAATCCCTCGCCAGCATGGTCAGGTGAAAGATGCCCTTTTCACCGCTCTGGCCGGGTTTCTTGTCCCTGCGGGTGCCCATTCCAGGCACCACGTAAGCCTCATACCCGATGATGGGTTTGACCCCCATCTGCTGGGCGTAATTGAAGAAGTGCACGGCCCCGTGCATGTTGCCGTGGTCGGTGATGGCACAGGCCGGGTCGTTGGGGGTGACCTCCTTGACCCATTTCAGCAAATCCCTCAGTTTGGCTGCCCCGTCCAGCAGGGAGTACTGGGTGTGCTGGTGCAGGTGGGCAAACTTTCGGGTGGAACAGCTGGTGCAGGCGGGATCAATGCAGGGGTCGTGCGACATGGTTCACAGTTTACCTCAGGCTGGATTTCAGATGGTGGGCAACACAACGTTGGGTTTTCGTTTGTGGGCGTAATGCTCAGCAAGAGGCAGAAGGCAAAAGGCCAGGGCAGAAGGCTGGAATGTTCTGGCAAAAGCTTGATCAGAGATCTGCTTTTCGCTGTGTCCAATTTGGTCGATTCTTCCAGACTGCACGTTACCCTGGAACCCATGATGTTCTGGAAATGGGTTGGAAGAAAAGTGCTGGCCCTGCTGGTGGCTGCACTGGCCATCGCTGTGGTTCTGGGCGTGATGACCCGCCTGGATGGAACCAGCAAAGAGGCATTTGAGGTTTTTGCACTCACGGCCCTGGTGGCCCTCCTGTATGGCCTTTTGCCTGCCCTGGCGGTCACGGCCCTGTCAGACAGGTTTGCTGACCGGGGTCCGTACCCCAGAAGGTGGATTGCACTGGGGATTCACTTGCTGGGCGGCGCACTGTTTCTGCTGTTTTTTGGGCCTTATTTTGGCTGGTTTGGCCTGCTGGGTGCAGGGGTGTTCTGGTGGATGGACGAGAGACTGCGTACGGGTGCCGTTCCGACGGCCCGGACCCTTGCCTGACCCTCAGCTCCAATTCAGTTTGTGTAAGGACATTCCCCAATTGATCTTTCTGGCATGAAGATTTAGCAAGCTTGGTGTTTCCAGATCATTTGTGTACATTAAACATTTTTAAGGAAACTCATAAATTCAAGAAAAACCTGCTGCCAGTCGCATGGAGTGGGTTTAAAATTCTGCCCGGTCAAAAATTCATGTCCTTTTGCTGACACATTGCAGAAATAATGCACTTCTGACTGAATTTGAAGCCTGCTGGCAGGTCACCTCTCCATGGTTTTCTCTTTTTACACGGCCTGATTTCAGCGCTTCCCAAGGAGTTCAAGCATGCGAAAAACCCCCATGTTGCTCAGCCTCACCGTGCTGCTGGCCGCCTGCAGCAGTGCCCAGGTGCCTTCTGGCAAAACCACTGCCTTCACCATCAAGGCCCAGGGCCTGCCAGAAACCACCACCTTTCTGACCCTGGATTTGCAGGGTCCAGAAAACCGCACCATCGAATCCAGCCTGAACAACGGCACCGCCACCGTCACGGCCAGCAACCTGATCAAAGGGACCTACAAGGTCACCGCCAGAGGCTGGGATGAAAAAGGCGGGGTGGTGCTTTACAAAGGGGTGCTGCCTGCCCAGAGCATCCAGAACGCCGATCCGGTCACGCTCAAGATGTTCCGCCTGACCAGCAACATCCATGTGGTGGCCAACCCCACGAAAGACACAGTGGTGCTTTACACCGCCAAAGTGGGCAACCTGAGCGCCCGCCTGCTCAAATCTGGCAGCAACGCTGAAGGCGATCTGCTGGGCGTGCCCACCGGAAAAAACCGCATGGTGATCGTGGAAGGCAGAGACATCAGCGGTGCACTCATCCAGCAGGGACACGTCAGCGTGCAGCTCTCCGAAGCCAACAAGACCGTCAATGTGTCCCTGCAGGACGTGAGCATCCTGGCCCCAGAAAACCCCACCCTGGTGGGAGACAGCAGCGTGAAGCAGGGCGATCCTTACAGCCTGCAAATCAACCTGCAGGACAAAAACACCAACGGCACCACCCTGAAAAACCTCACCATCGACTGGGGAGATGGATCCAGCACCACCCAGGCGGTCAATGGTTCCAGCCAGACCCTGAATGTGCAGCACACCTACACCGCCGGGGGCAACAACTCGATCATCGTGACGGCCACCAACACCGCCAATCTGAGCAGCACGGCAAGCCTGTCCGTGCAGGTGCTGGGCACCACCGACGGCAACATCGAGGTGGGTCTGGGTGCAGAGACCTCGCAGGTGACCGTGGAGGCCCAGAACGTGCCTGCCAGTGCAGACCGTGTGGTGGCTGTGGTGACCGCACAGAGCAACATCTCCACCCAGCAGGTCAGCAAGCAGGAGCTGCAAAACGAATATGCACTGGAGCTGATCCCCAGTGGCACTGGCAGCTTCAGTGGTGCTCTGGGCCTGCCCCAGGGTATGGCTTACACCCTGCATTTCCGGGCCTATTCCGGAAGCAACCTGATTGAGGGCGGCACCTACACCTTCACCCCTGAACAGGGTCCCAGCAGCGTGCAGAAGGACTTCCTGGGTCTGCCCGCCTGCTCCAGCACCCCGGCCAGCCTGACCACCATTCCAGCCGTGCAGGGCAGTGGTGCAACCAGTCCTGTGGTCGGACAGACCGTTGCAGTGCGTGGCGTGGTCACCGGAGATTTCCAGGCTGCCAATCAGCTCAAAGGCTTCTACCTGCAGGACATCCCCGGAGATGGGGACACCAGCACCAGTGACGGCATCTTCGTGTACACCAACACCCTGACCGCCAGCAACGATGTGAAAGTCGGAGATTACGTGCAATTGACCGGTCTGGTCAAGGAATTCAAATCCAGCACCCTGACCCTGACCGAACTGGATTCTGTGACTGGACTCAGCATCTGTGGAACCACCAGCGTTCCTGCCGCAACTCCGGTTGCTCTGCCTGTGGCTGCCACCACCGACCTGGAAAAACACGAGGGCATGCTCATCACCTTCAGTGGGCCCCTCACCGTGACCGAGGTGTACGGACTGGGGCGTTACGGCGAACTGTCCCTGTCTGCCGGAGGCCGCCTGTTCAACCCCACCAACGGCAACGAGGCCAGCACCGCCCAGCAGAACACCCTGCGCCGCATTCAGCTTGACGATGGCAGCACCGTGCAGAACCCCGCCAGCATCCCCTACCTGAACGACCAGAAAACCCGCCGGGTGGGAGACAGAGTTACCAGCCTGACCGGGAACCTGACTTACGGCTTTGACCTCTACCGCATCCAGCCCACCCAGCCCGTGGTGTTTGAAGATGCCAACCCCAGAACCGCCGCCCCCAGAGCTGTGGGCGGCACCCTGAAGGTCAGCAGCTTCAACGTGCTGAATTACTTCACGGAGTTTAACAAACGCGGGGCCAACAACCAGACGGAATTTGACCGCCAGAAAGCCAAAATTGTGGCCGCCATCAAGGCCATCGATGCAGACATTCTGGGCCTCACCGAAATCCAGAACAACGGGGACACCGCCCTGAACGATCTGGTCAGCGGCCTCAACGCTGCTTACGGCTCGAACGTCTATGCTGCTGTTCCCACCGGAACTGTGGGCACCGACGAGATCAAAGTGGCCATCATCTACAAACCTGCAAAAGTCAGTCTGTCTGGCAACTTTGTGATCGACACCAACGCTGTGTACTCCCGCCCCCCCATCGCCCAGATGTTCCAGGAGGTGTCTTCAGGCGAGAAATTCACCTTCGTCATCAACCACTTCAAGAGCAAAGGGTGCAGCAACGCCACCGGACTGGACCAGGACCAGAATGACGGTCAGAGCTGCTACAACCAGACCCGTGTGAACCAGGCCAATGCGCTGTTGCAATTCATTGGCACCCTCAAAGCCACCGACACAGATGTGCTGGTGATGGGAGACCTCAACGCCTACGGCCTGGAAGACCCCATCAAGGCGCTGGAAGCAGGCGGTCTGGAAAGCCTCAACAAACGCATCCCTTCAGAAGACCGTTACTCCTACGTCTTCAACGGCGAAACCGGGTATCTGGACCACGCCCTCAGCAGCAGCACCTTATCTGACAACATCACAGGTGTGACCGAATGGCACATCAACTCTGATGAACCCATCGTGCTGGACTACAACACCGAGTTCAAAACCGCTGCCCAGATTGCAGACCTCTACAGCCCCACCCCTTACCGTTCCAGTGACCATGATCCTGTGGTGGTTGGGCTGGATCTGAGCAAGTGAGCAAAACCCCTCCATGCATTTGTGTGGAGGGCATGGATTTTGAGGAAGCAGAAAGCAGAAGGCTCTGATGTATGGCTCAAGCTTTTGCTTACAGAGGGTTTTCAAGGGTTGACCCGCAACTTGCTGTCCTTGAGGCCAGGACAAGAATTTTATCTTTTGTGCCTTCTGCCTTTGGCCTTCTGCAAACCCTCATTCCTGCCACCTCTTTCCCCGAGGTGGCAGTTATACTTGTTTCACCATGCGTTTTTTCCTGGTTCTGGTCTTTTTTGTGCTGGTGCTGGCGGGGCTTCAGGCTTACCAGAAGACGCAGCAGGGCCATAATGTGCCAGCAGACACGCAGAACACGCAAATCAAAAAAGACCTGCAGCAACCCGAATGGAACACCACCCAGCAGGGCACCATCAACCTCAGTCGGGTGCGTTATGACAGTGAGGGCCTGAGCATTGCTGGTCTGGTGTGCGCTCCACGCAAGCTCAAGGACAACACCCCCCTGATCATGCTGGAACATGGGGGGTTTGACACGTCCACCGATCCGAAGCGCTGTGCAGAGTACGCCCGTCTGGGTTATGTGATTGCCCAGAGTGCCTACAGGGGCCAGGGCGGCAGTGAAGGCAAGGTGGAAGCCTGTCAGGGCGAGGTGCAGGATTCCCTGGCCCTCAAGCAGGTGGTGCAGGAACGCCTGAAAACCAGAGGGGTGGTGCACATCGGGGTGAGCCTGGGAGGATGCATTGCCCTCAAGGCCGCTGCACAGCAAAAAGACGTGAAAGGGGTGGCCATTCTGGTGACCCCCATGGATTTTGCGCAGCAGATTCGAATTCTGAGGGCCACCCGCCCGGACGCTTTAGACCGCTGGTACCAGATTTTTGGGGGCACCCCCGAAGATGCACCTGAACAGTACGAGAAACGCCAGCCCCTCAAAGAGGCGGCCCTGGTGGATGCTCCGGTGCTCAATCTGGTGGCCGCCCAGGACCCCCTGATTCCCTACAAACAGCTTTGTGACCTGCTTGTGGTGCGCAGGAAAGCAGACCGGACGGTCAAGGTGGTGCATCTGGCCCGCAATGGGTCTGCCAGCCCGCCTGTGCAGGAAAGGTACATCTGTGAGGGGGAGGGCAAACCTGCCCTGCAACTTCCAGCGTTCAGGCAGGAGGATGTTTTCGTGACCTATTACAACCTGTACCACACCAGCACCCCCCACATGTGGAAGACCGTGCAGAATTTTGTTTTTGCAGTGGCCCCCCGGCCCTGAGGGCCTCCCACGGTGTCCTTAAAGAACACTGCTAGTCTGGTGGGGTGCAGTTACCAGACTGGCTTTTGAGTTTGAACCCCGTGCTTTTGCATGGCCTGCTTTTTGTGGTGCTGCTGATCGAAGGGGTGGGCGTTCCGGGCATTCCTTTTGAACTGCTGTGGGTCACAGAGGGGTTGCTGATTCATGCTGGGAAAACCACCTTCTGGGAGGCGGTGTTGTGGGGCACGCTGGGGAACTGGATTGGAAACGTGCTGGGTTATGTGTTTGGCCACAAAATTGCAGCTTACCTGCCCGAGAAAGCCCGCAATGCCATTGAACTCAAAGATGTGAAGCGCTGGTATGAGAAATACGATTTCTGGGTGATCATCATCAGCCGCTGGGTGGGTTTTCTGCGCACCCCTTTCATTCTGTATGCAGGTGCGGCGGGAATGAGCCTCAGGCGCTACACAGTGTTCAGCCTGATCGGGGCTTTTCTGTGGGTGGGTGTGTGGCAGTACGGCCTCTGGAAATCGGGCGAGGCTTTCCTGAAGTGGTGGCAGCAATACCAGCTCTGGATCATTCTGGGGTGTGTGCTGATTGGGGCGGTCAGTGTGGCTTTCATGCTCAGGAAGAAGCCTGCTGCCAGAACTGCAGAAGGTGAGCCTTAAAATCCCTTTTCCCCTTTCATCTCGGTTTCACGGCTGCATGAAACACTGGATTGTTTAGGCAGGACCATCCAGAGGGTTTTGTGTGTCAATCGAAAATGGCAGCGGTTCCAGCAGGGTGTTACCTCTGGAGAGACTTGATTGATGTCTGCATTCCTGCCACAAGGACAAGAGTCCCGATTGACCCCCCCTACAATTGAAGGGCGCAGTAGAGGAGCACCAAGAGCAATTTTGTGTGCTAGAGGAAAGGTTTACACCCCCAGGCCGCTATGGTACTCTTTTTGCGGGGCTTGAGCCTTACTTACATCAAGCTTTCAGGACAATTTAGACTCAGCGCGATCGGGACATCGCAAGCACAAAATACGCGACCCGGTCCGTTCATTACGGAAAGGAGGAGAGGTTTGGAAGCGTCGAGTGGTCGAATCATCAGCGAACTCGCTCAGAAGGAGCGTGCGCTCGCAGCTGAGATCGAAGCAGCCCAGACGGAAGCCAAACGCACCATCGAGAACGCCGAAGCAGAAGCAAAACGCATTCTGTCCGAAGCTGAAACGGTGGCACGTCAACTGGCAACCAACAACGCGCAACGACTGACAGCCGAGCAGGAACGCATCCGCAATGCGGAGCGCGAAACTGCAACAGCATCTGTCGAAGGCGACAAAGCCCGTGCACAAGGGCGCGTTGGTCAGGCTGTGGATCTCATCTTGAAGGCGGTACTCCCGTGATCTCGAAAATGCAGCAAGTCACCATTGCCGCCCGCAAGAGCGATGCAAGAAGACTGATTTCTGCTTTGCAGGATGCCGGAGTGCTACACATCACCCCCGTCGAAACCCAGGAACTTTCCACCGGAGCCCTGACCGGGCAGGATGCTGAAGACCGTAAAAACACGGAGCGCCTGCTCGCCCGCGTGGACACCACCCTCGGTGAGCTCGGGAATCCCGTTCTCCCCAGTGGCGCTCTGCCCGCAGAAGCCAACTGGGAAAGCACTGTTGAGGCTGTGGCCAGAGACAGCAATGCCCTCACCCACCAGCGCACTGGCCTGGAAGCAGACCTTGCTCTGGCCCAGTCGTTCTCTGATGTGGTGAAAGCACTGGCTGAAGTGGCGCAGGGCCTTGACGCTTCCAAACGTCTCGCTGTGGTTCCTTTCACCCTGGACGCCAAACAGGATGCTGCATTGCTGCAGCAGACCCTGCAAAGCGACCTGAAAGACCGCTTCGCCATGGATTTCAAACCCGTGGGTGCTTTGCGTGCAGGTGTGGTCGTGGTCAAAAACCAGGACCGCGATGCTGCCCGCCAGGCCCTCTCCAAAGCACGTGTGGGCGAACTTCGCCTGCCCGGACGCTTTGACAGCATGCCCCTCGGGGACGCCGCTGCAGAACTGAGCCGGGTCAGCCGCGAGGCCCCCGGTCAACTGCAAGGCATCCGCGACCGTCTGAACAGCATCGGGCAGCAACAGGGCAGCACCCTGAACGCCATCCGGGACGCCCTCAAAGACCGCGTGACGGCCTTTGAAGTGCAGGCCCAGAGTGCCCGTGGCAAGTACGGCATTGCCCTGCAAGGCTTCGTGCCTGCAGATCAGGCTGGCGACCTGCAAAATGCCCTCAAGCAATTTGATGTGGCCATCGAGATGCAAGCTGCAGACGAGCACCACTCTGAAAACGTTCCGGTCAAACTCAAGAACAATGGATACGTCCAGAACTTTGAGTTCCTGCTGAATGTTTCTCAGCCTCCCCGTTATGGCACTTTTGATCCCAGCTGGATTGTCAGTTTCTTCTTCCCCCTGTTCTTCGGTTTCGTGATCGCAGACATCGGGCTGGGGCTGCTGTTCCTGTTCGTCTCCCTGTGGGCGATGGGTCAATCCAGAGCAGGCAAAAGCGTCACCATTGGATTCATGGGCCTGGTGCTCGATCCCAGAACCCTGGGTCAGGTGGCCACCGTGCTCACCACCATGAGCCTCTGGGCCATCCTGTGGGGCCTCCTCACCGGAGAGTTCTTCGGCAACTTCTTTGAACACCTGGGCATCTTCTACATCGATCCCAACCTGATTCAGAACGTCTGGGGTGTCCAGGTGGCCCACCATGCTGCAGAAGCGGGTCATGCTGCAGAAGAAGCCAGAGGCCTGTTTCCCATCCTCTACCCCCGTGTGGATTCTGGGTTCGCTGGCACCGTGATGGTGCACACCCTGTACATCGGCATCCTCTTTCTGCTGTGGAGCTGGGGCCTCAAAGCCCAGCTGGGCCTGAAGCACGGCCACATGAACCACTTCTGGGAAGGCGTGGGCATGATTGGCGGTCTGGTTGGCCTGATCATGGTGGCCTGGATTTCTCAGGCAGGCAAAGAACTGGGTGCCATCGGTGACAGCACCGATCCCCGTTTCTGGGTCATGGTCATTGGCTTCCTGGTCTTCATCGTGGGCGTTGTGATGTCCAAGATGGGCATGATGACCATTGAACTGCTGTCCCAGGGCGGCAACATCATCAGCTTCAGCCGTCTTTTTGCTGTGGGTCTGGCTTCGGCCATCCTGGCCAACCTGGCCACCGACCTCGGCTGGGGACTGTATGAAAGCATGGGCGCGATCGGTGCCATCCTCGGCATCTTGCTGGCCCTGCTGGTGCATGCCTTTGCCATTGCCCTGACCATCATCGGACACGTGATGCAGCCTTTGCGTTTGAATTACGTGGAATTCTTAAACCCCACCGGCTTCTACACCGAAACCGGCCCCCGCTACAATCCGCTGAGAAAACTCAGCAAGCAAAAGTGAATTTCGGAGGAACCCCATGAAGAAACTGGCTACTGTTCTCGCTGTTATTGCTCTCGCAAGCGTTGCTTTCGCTCAGGAAGCTGCCACCAACTCTGACGTGCTGGTCGCTGGTCTGAAAGCCATCGGCGCAGGTCTCGCCCTCGGTCTCGGCGCCATCGGCACCGGCATTGCCCAGGGCCGCATCGGTGCTGCCGCTGCCGGCGTGACCGCCGAAAGCCCCGAGAAGTTCGGTCAGATGCTGATCTGGTTCGTGATTCCCGAAACCCTGGTGATCTTCGGTTTCGTGGGCCTGTTCCTCCTCAAGTAAGGAAAACATGTCAAACCTTGCATCGATTCTCGAAACTGAAGTCCGCGAGGAAATCGCGCAGGTCAAGCGGCAATCCCAGGAGAAAGCTGCTGAGATCGTGAACCAGGCCAAAGAGCAGGCACAAAACCTGCTGGAAAGCCGGAAACGCGCCCTCGAAGGTGAATTCAATGCGGGAGTCGTGCGGGCGAAGAGTGCTGCAAGTTTAGAAGTTGCAGCACTCCGCCTCTCAGCAGCGGACAGCGTGCAAAAACGCGCTTTCGTCGAGGCAGAACAAAAAATCCGCGACCTGGCGAACAGCCAGTCTGCTGAGTACCGCACGATCCTCGGGAAACTCATCGAAGAAGCCAGAGGAGCCATCGCTGAACCCGAAACGGTTGAAGTGAACCCTGCTGACCTGCTGCTGGCCCAGGATGTGCTGGCCGACCTCGGCCTGAATGTTCCTGTGAAGGGCAACGAGCAGGTTCAGACCGGTGTGCGTCTTGTGGCCAAGGGTGCCCGCACCAGCGTGCAGAACACCCTCCTCGGACGCCTCGCCCAAACCCGCGACAGCCTTGCTTCTCAGGTGGCCCGCGTTCTGGCCCAATAAAGGAGCAGACGTGGCAGACGATTACGGATACATCAACGCCCGCGTCAAGATGATGCGCGGCTCACTGCTCGAAAACCGCCAGCTGGATGAGGCGGTCTCTGCAGCCACCTACGCCGAGTACCTGCGGGTGCTCTCCGAGACCCCCATCCGGGAAGACCTCGGAGACGCCACCGCCCAGGGAGCCGGACTGGGCGAGCTGGACGCTGCCCTCAGCAAAAACCTCTTCCGGGTGGTCCGCAAGGTTCAGGGCCTCGCCAGTGGCGAAGCCAAGAAAGAAGTGGACACCCTGGTGGCCCGCTGGGATTTGCTCAACATCAAAACCCTGGTGCGCGGTGTGCTCACCGGACGCAGCTCACAGGACATTCTGGCCGGACTGATTCCTGCCGGAACCATCAAGTGGGGTGTTCTGCAGGCCGCCGCCAACAGCACCGACCTGGCCAGCCTGGCCCAGACCCTCTCCATTGGCGGAGGTTTCCTGGGACGCGCCCTGCGTCAGGCCGTGTCCAGCGGAACCAATGAACTGCTGGATGTGGAAGTGACCCTCGACCAGGAATATTACCGTGCAGCGCTTTCTGCTGCCCGTGGCAACAACCTCAGGCGTTACCTGGCCCGTGAAGTGGACGTGCGCAACATCCTGACCGCCCTGCAACTGCGTGGCGGCACCGTGAGTGCCAGATACTTCGTGCCGGGTGGATCCTTAAGCGAAGGGGATTTCCTGCGCATTGCTGGCGGCGACAATGCTGTTTCCAACAGTGACCTGCAACCCCTGCTGGAAGCCGGAAGCCTGGACCGTGCCGAAGTCCTCAGCAGACTGCTGCTGGACCAGGCCGCCAAAAACGTGGCCATGACCGACGTGCTGGGTGCAGGTGTGGTGCTGGACTTCCTGCGCCGCAAGGAAATCGAGATTGCCAAACTGCGTCTGATCGGACGTGGCAAGTTCTACGGGGTTCCCGGAGACAGCATCAGACAGGAGCTCGGAAATGCATAAGGTCGTGGTTCTCGCAGATTCAGAAACCGCCACCGGCTACCGCCTGGCAGGTGTGGAAGTCGTCGAAGCCACCGCAGAAACCGCAGTGAAAGCCCTGGAGGGTCTGATCACCCAGGGCAATTACGGTCTGGTCGCTGTGGATTCCGGCCTGATTGCCGATCCTGCCAGGGCTGCCGAGCGGGCCATGCGTGGACGGGACCTTCCCATCCTGCTGCCCATCCCCAGCCTCAGGGACGCCTTCAGCACCGAAACCGTCGACGCCAAAGCCTACATGGGCAAACTGGTGCGCGACACCATCGGCTTCGACATCAAGCTTTAAAGTGAACAGTTTTCAGTAGACAGTTCACAGTAAAATGCATAAGCACAAGCCAACAACCCTGTTAACTGTGAACTGTTAACTGTTGACTCTTTCAAGGAGGAACATGAGCACCAAAACTGGTGTAGTCCTGAAAATTGCTGGTCCTGCGGTGATCGCTGGAGGCATGTACGGCGCCAAAATGTACGACATCGTGCGTGTGGGCACCGAACGCCTCGTGGGCGAGATCATCCGTCTGGACGGCGACACCGCCTTCGTGCAGGTGTACGAAGACACATCCGGTCTGACCGTGGGTGAGCCTGTGGCCACCACCGGACTGCCCCTCTCCGTGGAGCTTGGCCCCGGCATGCTGAACGGCATTTACGACGGCATCCAGCGCCCCCTGGACAAAATCCGCGAAGCCTCCGGCGACTTCATCGCCCGTGGCATCGAGGTGTCCGCCCTCAACCGCACCCAGAAGTGGGCTTTCAGCCCCAGCGTGAAGGCCGGCGACACCATCAGCGGATCCAGCATCCTGGGCACCGTGCCCGAGTTCACCTTCACCCACAAAATCCTCACCCCTCCCAACGTGAGCGGTGTGCTGAAGAGTGTGGCTGCTGCTGGTGAATACACCATCGACGACACCATCGCCGAACTGGAAGACGGCACCAAGCTGCGCCTGGCCCACTACTGGCCCGTGCGTCAGCCCCGCCCTGTCGCCAAGAAGAAAGACCCCAGCCTGCCCTTCCTCACCGGAATGCGCATTCTGGACGTGCTCTTCCCCCTGGTGATGGGTGGCGCAGCCGCCATCCCTGGTCCTTTCGGATCCGGCAAAACCGTGACCCAGCAGTCTGTGGCCAAATACGGCAACGCTGACATCGTGGTGTATGTGGGATGCGGCGAGCGCGGCAACGAGATGACCGACGTGCTGGTGGAATTCCCCGAACTGGAAGACCCCAAGACCGGCAACCCCCTGATGCAGCGCACCATCCTGATTGCCAACACCTCCAACATGCCTGTGGCTGCCCGTGAAGCCTCCGTGTACACCGGCATCACCCTCGCTGAATACTTCCGCGACCAGGGTTACGGTGTGTCCCTCATGGCAGACTCCACCAGCCGCTGGGCCGAGGCACTGCGTGAAATCTCCTCCCGTCTGGAAGAGATGCCCGCAGAAGAAGGGTACCCCCCTTATCTCGCCGCCAAACTGGCCGCCTTCTATGAGCGCGCCGGTGCCGTGGTGACCCTTGCTGGTGAAGATGGAGCCGTCTCTGTGATCGGCGCTGTTTCCCCCGCAGGTGGAGACATGTCCGAGCCCGTGACCCAGGCCACCCTGCGCATCACCGGTGCCTTCTGGCGTCTGGATGCAGGTCTGGCCCGCCGCCGTCACTTCCCCGCCATCAACTGGAACGGATCTTACTCCCTGTTCACCCCCATTCTGGACAGCTGGTACCGCGAAAACGTCGGTCCCGACTTCCCTGAACTGCGTGGACGCATCTCCAAGATCCTCCAGGAAGAAGCCAAGCTGCAAGAAGTGGTGCAACTGGTGGGTCCCGACGCGCTGCAGGACAACGAGCGTCTGATCATCGAATCCGGCCGCATGCTGCGCCAGGACTTCCTGCAACAGAACGGCTTCGACCCCGTTGATGCCAGCGCCTCCATGCCCAAGAACTACGGCCTCATGAAAATGATGCTGAAGTACTACGAAAAAGCATCCGACGCTGTGCGCAAAGGTGCCACCATCGACGAGATCCTCGCCAGCACCGTAAACGAAAAACTCTCCCGTGCCCGTTACGTGCCCGAAGGAGAATTCGCCGCTTACACCACCACCGTGCTGAACGAACTCGACACCGCCTTCGCTGTGAAAGCGTAAGAGGAGTAGCCAACGATGCTCAAAAAAGAGTACACCGATGTCAGTTACATCTCGGGTCCACTGCTGTTCGTCAACGCAGCCTCTGACCTGAACTACGGTGCCATCGTCGAGATCAAAGATGCCAAGGGCCGCATTCGCGGTGGACAGGTCATCGAAGTCTCCACCGAGTACGCCGTGATCCAGATCTTCGAAGAAACCTCTGGACTGGACCTGGCCTCTGCCAGTGTCAGCCTGGTGGAAGACATTGCCCGTCTGGGTGTGTCCAAAGAGATGATCGGCCGCCGCTTCAACGGTCTGGGCCGCCCCATCGACGGACTGCCTGCCGTGGTGGCCGAGCAGCGCCTCTCCATCAACGGACAGGCCATGAACCCTGCTGCCCGCGACAAGCCCGAAGAGTTCATTCAGACCGGCATCTCCACCATCGACGTGAACACCAGCCTGATCCGTGGACAGAAACTGCCCATCTTCTCCGGCTCCGGTCTGCCCCACAACGAACTGGCTGCCCAGATTGCCCGTCAGGCCAAAGTGCCCGGTCACGAAGGGGACTTCGCCGTGGTGTTCGCAGCGATGGGTCTGACCCAGCGCGAAGTGAGCTTCTTCACCCAGGAATTCGAAAGAACCGGCGCTCTGGCCCGTTCGATCCTCTTCCTGAACAAAGCAGACGACCCTGCCGTGGAACGACTGCTCACCCCCCGGATGGCCCTCACCGCCGCCGAGTACCTGGCTTTCGAGCATGACTACCACGTGCTGGTGATCCTGACGGATTTGACCAACTACTGTGAAGCCCTCCGTGAAATCGGTGGTGCCCGCGAAGAAATTCCCGGACGCCGTGGCTTCCCCGGATACATGTACACCGACCTTGCGTCCCTGTACGAGCGCGCCGGTGTGATCCAGGGCAAGAAGGGTTCTGTGACCCAGATTCCCATTCTCTCCATGCCCGACGATGACATCACCCACCCCATCCCTGACCTCACCGGATACATCACCGAAGGCCAGATCGTGGTGGACCGCACCCTGAACCGCAAAGGCGTGTACCCCCCCATCAACCCCCTGCCTTCCCTGAGCCGTCTGATGGGCAACGGAATCGGCAAGGGCAAAACCCGTGCAGACCACAAGAACGTTTCGGACCAGCTGTTCGCTGCATACTCGAACGGTCTGGACCTGCGCAAACTGGTGGCCATCACCGGTGAAGACGCCCTCACCGACAACGACAAACTGTACCTGCGCTTTGCAGATGACTTCGAAGAGTTCTTCCTCAACCAGGGAGACCAGGACCGCTCCATCGAAGACAGCCTGACCGTCGCATGGGCACTGCTCTCCAAACTCCCCAGAAGCGAGCTGACCCGCATCGGCAAAGATTCCATCGACAAGTTCTACGGTGAGAAGCTGGACGACATGTGGCGCGGTGGCCGCAACATGGGCATCTGAGAAGTGAACAGTAAACAGTAGACAGTTTACAGAAAAAGCCGTCTGCTTCTGGGACAATAGACTGTGAACTGTCTACTGTGAACTCTAAACTTCCAAAGGAGAAACCATGGCCGGACAAATCAGCCCCACCCGCACTGCACTGCTCGCCAGCAAGGCCCAGAAAAAACTGGCCAGCGATGGTGCAGACCTGCTCAAAAGAAAAAGAGACGCCCTGATCGGAGAATTCTTCGCGCTGGTGAAGGACGCCCTCGCCGCCCGTGAAGCCCTTGCTTCCGTGTCCAAGGGTGCCTACCTCAGCCTGTTCACCGCCAAAGCCTGGGACAGCCCCGAAGCTGTCGAGAGCCTTGCCCTCGCCCGTCCAAGCGAGCTGCAGGTCGATCTGCAGGTGGAAAGCGTGTACGGCGTGAAGGTTCCCAAAATTGACCTTCCCGAATTCTCCAGCGACGTGCCCTTTTCCCCCATCGGGGTGGGTGCCCGCACCATGACCGCTGCACAGGAGTTTCAGAAGGTGCTCGCTGCCATCATCAGCGTGGCCGCCACCGAAACCAAACTGCGCCGCATCGGGGAAGAAATCAAAAAGACCTCCCGCCGTGTGAACGCCCTGGAACAGATCGTGATTCCTGGCGTGGAAGACGACATCCGCTTCATCCGTGGGGTTCTGGACCAGCGTGAACGCGAAGAGTCTTTCCGTCTGAAGAAGATCAAAGCCAAACTGGAGCGCGAAGAAGAAAACGCCCAGAAGGAAGCCCGCGAAGCGCAGCAAGCAGCGGATTAAATCCCCCTGCTTCTCGCTTTGCTCGAAGCTGTCCCCCTTAACGAAGGGGGACTTTTTTGTTGTCTGGGATGTTTGGAAATGTACAGGAATTGCAGGTCCCTCAGAGCAATCTGGGGAATTTTTTGTTGTATGGGGAGGTTGGGGGAGGGCAGAAGAGGGCGCAGCACGCTGCGCCCCTACATTTTCAACTGCAGTTCCAGTTCTGGATCAGCTTTGAGCAATTCCAAAAACTCCTGAAATTCATCTTCTGGAAAGTCATCCTGGGCCAGTTTCAGCCATCTTTTCCCAGCTACAGCTTTTCGCAAAACCAGCAAAGCTTGCACAAAAGGCAGACAGATCTCGCCATACCTTCCTTCAACCACAAAAGATTGATCTGAAGACTGATCAGCCAGATCATAAATTCTGGTGTTGACACAGCTCAATTGAATTTTTTCTGGGGTTTGCTGGAAATGCAATTCTGTCAGATTGGGTTCTTCATACCAGGTTGCAACAGCATTCTCCTCACCAGAGTGCATGCTTCTGAGTGCCTCAATCAGTTCATCAAAGGCTTCAAATCTGGAGTCGGCATCAATGCAAGCCTTCAGGCTGCCATTTTCAATGGTCAGGGCAATCCAGCCATGCTCTGGCAATCCAAAACGGACTTTCAAAGAATTCATGATTGGAATTGTACTGAATCTTTGGATGATGTAGGGGCGAGGCGAGCCTCGCCCGCTGGGTTCCAGCTTTACCGCACCACCACGCCAGACCCCACCCGATGTTCCCGCCACATCTGGTCAATGGTCACAAAATCATACGCCCGTGCCTTGAGTTCAGGCAACAGCACATTGGTGATTTTTGCCACCCGTGGGCCTGTGGGCTGTCCTTCGTGCAAATCCAGGATCATGCCACCATGCACGTGCTGGAGCACCTGTTTGACGGTGGCATTGACACTCTGCACCCAGTGGATGGGGATGCTGCTGAGCAGCACGGTGCGGTAGTCCCAGGCTTTGAGACTGCGCAGTGTTTTGGGCACCACAGCACCATAAGGGGGCCGCACGTCCCGCAGGTCTGCGGCCTGAATCCCGGTCAGGTCGGTCAGCAGGCCTCTGGTGCGTTCCAGGTCCTTCTGCAGTTGCTTTGTGCCCAGCAAGGGAAAGGGGAGGTGGGTCCAGCCATGCAAAGCCACCTGATGGCCTGCTTTTGCAGCCGCCTGGACCAGTTCGGGGTTCTTCTCGATGTTCTCACCCAGCCAGAAAAAGGTCGCTTTCACCTGATGCCTGTCCAGAACTTCCAGCAGTTGCAGGGTGTCAACAGGATGGGGGCCATCATCAAAGGTCAGGGCAAATTGAGGGTGGGACTGGCCCATCCACAGGATCTCTGGAAAAAGCTGTTGCATCCTCGGGTAAACGGCAAACGGAGAATGTCTGGGTGGGGTGCGGGTGGGAACAGGAGTGGACACTGCCTGACAGTTTAACGTGCAGGGCGTCACGGGAACCTTTCACTGGGTGTGAGCGGGTCTTAATGGTTCGAGAGTTCCAGCAACGTGGCCTTCAGGGTTCTGGGCACCTCCTGAACATACAAACTGTTCCAGATGCGTTTCTGGATGCTCACAGCAGGTTTGGTGAAGTAAGCCACTCCATAACCTTTCAACAAGATCTGGATGTGCTGCAGGATTTTTCCTCCCTCCTCAGGGGTGACCAGAGGCCGCCATTCCAGCAAAACAGCCACAGCCTGATACCTGGGAAGCTGCAAAACCATCTGGATCAGGTTTTTGCGTTGCCGAGGGGTGGTGGCCTTCAGCCAGAGCCTCTGAATGGCAGGTTCTGCGATGAGCTGTGCTGCCCTCAAGGCATAAAGTGCAGTCCAGGAAATGCGCTGGACTTCCAGAACTGCATCTTCCAGCTCTTTCTGGAACTGGACAGGTCCCAGTCGTCCCAGACCCCTGAGGGCTTCAGCACGCACCCTCGGGTGAGGGTGTCTGGAGAGGTTTTTCAGCAGGGGCAAGTCCTGCAAAGTGCCCACATCGGCAAGCCCACCTGCAAGGCCAATTTTTTCTCTGGTGTTGTTGGGTTGCATTGCAAGGTAAAGTCTCCTGACCTCATCGCCCTGTTTTTTCAAAAGGTACTGGGCCAGTGCCCTGTTGCCAGATCGCATGTCCAGCAAAGCCTGCAAAAGGACAGGACGGATTTGCTGGGGTGTGCCTTCCTGAGCAATGCGCTGGGTCACTTTTTCTCTGACCTTGAAGTCAGCATCTCCGGTCAGTTCAAACAGATCAGCCACAGGAGCGTGTTGTGCCAGAAGCCTGCGCACCTGAATACTGGGATCTTTTTGGAGAATGGGCAGCCATCCTGGATCTGTCAATTGATGTTGAACCACCTGCATCAGGCTCTTGCGTGTGAGATCGTCCAGAAAGGCAAATTTTGACTGCAACAGTTGGCGAGACTCCGGCTGGGACAGCAATTTCAGCAAGGCAGAAAACCACTCAGGCGCACCTGCTCTGGTGCCCTCCAGCAGGCGCACAACCAGAGGAAAGAGTTCAATCCAGTGTTCCCTGCATTCAGGGACAAGGCGCTTCCAGAGGGCTGCATGGGCCTGCAGCTGTACAGCTTGCACCCAATCGTTGGCACGCACCAGCAGCAATGCTGTGGCTTCCAGAGCACCAGAATTTTGCAGCAATTGCACGGCTGCCTCCCTGACATAACCATTCGGATGACAGGCCACAAAGCACAGCAGGTGAGGTTGTTGCTGCAAATCAGCGAGGTGTGTCTGCATCCACTGGGGTGTGATGGCATGGCTGAGCCGCTGTCTGCCGGAAAAGTAAAAAGACAGCGACCTCAGGTCCTCATCGAGGGTGACCCATCCCAGCGCAGAAATTCGCCTGAAAAGATCTTGTAAATCATGTCCATCAGATGAAAAAAGATGTCCAGAGGGCGAGATCATGGCATCCATGAGGTTCATCAGACCTGAAATATTGTAGGGTTTCTTTGCTTCCAGCATGCTGTCTGCAGTATAGAAAGCTGCAGCGTCCACCACATCCCTGAGATGACCTAAGTGGTAGGTCAGAATGCCTGCCCACAACAGCTTTTGATGCTCTTGTCGCCTGAACCCGGTTGGTGTAAAATTTTTTCACCAGAGAATGCGGGTGTAGCTCAGTCGGTAGAGCGTCAGCTTCCCAAGCTGAATGTCACGGGTTCGAGTCTCGTTACCCGCTCCAGAAAAAACCGGAAGCCCATGCTTCTGGTTTCTTTTTTGACCCCTGTTTAACCCCTGTTTTGCCTCAGACTGACATTGCCTGACCCCACTTGCAGGTAAACTGGACCATGGCCAAATTCACTGAAGCATACGATTCCGATGGCACTGTGGTCCTGCTCAACCTGGACAACGTGCAGAGCCTGCTGGTGCAGACCACCCACGATGACTTTTTTTATGTGGAGGCCAGCATGGTGCAGGGTCCAGCCCTGAAACTGGCAAGTTTTGACACCCACAAGGAAGCCCTGGCCTGGGCCAGAAAACTCTGTGGCCTTAAAGCTGCTCCACAAACCGAAGACTGAAAACATCTTTTAAGCAGAGGAAGAGGTCATCACAGAAGAGACCCCTTCCTCTGCTCATTTACAGCTTGTCGTAAGCTTCCCGCAAAGAATCCGCAATGCTGTTCACCCATGCGGTGCTGACGCCCTCTTCCAGCATGAATTCCAGTTCATCCAGGGCTTCCTGGGTGTGGCCCCGGACTTCGGTGGCGTGGCGCTGGTAGTAACTGAAATTGAGCAGCTTGGGCTTCAGGGGTTCAAAAGGCTGCCCATTCTGGTCCTGGCGGGTGTCAGGACGGATCAGGTCATAGGCATCGTGCAGGTGGTGCACCACCTGATTGTGGGCCTGGGCGGAGACGGGACCTTTCAAGAGCTGTAAAGCAGCCTGCAATAAAGCCTGAGTCTTTTCAAATTGTGCCATGCTCCAGTCTATAGGTTTGCAGGGCAGGTTTCAGGATGGCCCATCAGAACACAGGAGGATCGGTTTCTGGTCCTGGCTGTGCTGGAGGATCCTGCTCGGGTTCGGGAGGTTCAGGAACAAAACCGGGCAAAGTGGGGTTTTCCGGGTTGTTGGGGAATTCAGGCGTGTCAGGTCGGTCTGGTGGGTCCGGGGTGAATCCAGGAAGGTGGGGATCTTCAATCATGTGAGGCTCCTCTCTTGAGGAGTTCAGTTTAGGAACCAGCGCAGGGTTTTACTGCTGGATTTCTGGCAATCTGGGTTTGGATTTTCAGTCGCAGGTGCTATGGTGCAGCATGCAAAAGACCATCCAGAACGTTTTGATCACCGGAGCAAAGGGAAACATTGGTTCTGTTCTTCGCAGGGGGCTAACGGGGTGTTTTCGGCTCAGGCTGTCTGATGTGGAGCCCATTTCTGAACTGACCAGCAATGAAGAACAGCTGCCCTGTGACCTCAGAGATTTTGATGGGGTCTTAAAAGCCATGGAGGGCATGGACGCTGTGGTGCACCTGGGAGGCATTCCCGACGAAGCTGCGTTCACGGACCTGCTCTCTGTGAACATGCTGGGCACCCACCACATTTATGAAGCAGCAAGGCTGCAGGGGGTCAAACGGGTGGTTTTTGCCAGCAGCAACCATGCTGTGGGTTTTTATCCCATCCACGGCCACATCGGATCTGAAGTGCCTCCCAGACCGGACACGTTTTATGGGGTCAGCAAGGTCCTGGGAGAAGCCCTGGCCAGCCTGTATTGGGACAAGTTTGGTCTGGAGTCGGTGTGTGAGGATTGGCAGTTTTGAGGAAAAACCCTCCAGCATCCGCCATCTGTGCACCTGGATCAGTTTCAGAGACATGGTGCACCTGACAGAGGTGTGCCTGCGGCAGCCCAGCACGGGTTTTTCAGTGGTCTATGGCATCTCAAACAACACCCGCAATTTTGCAGACAACAGTTTGCTGTATGGCTGGGGATACCAGCCCCAGGACAATGCGGAACTTCACCTTCCTGACCTTTTGCAGCAGGGAGGCAGACTTGTAGAGCTGCAAGACCTGCCCATTGGAGGCATTTTCACAGACAGGGAATACCCTGACAAATACCGCTAAACAACCGTTTCAGGATATGATCAGGCATGTCCTTTCTTGCCACCCTTTTTGTCGTGCTTGTGATGATTGAACACGTGTACATCATGGTTCTGGAGATGTTCCTGTGGACCACCCCCAACACCCGCCGCATTTTTGGCACCACCGAACAGGCTGCACAGGACAGCAAGGTTCTGGCTGCCAACCAGGGCCTTTACAACGGGTTTCTGGCTGCGGGTCTGGCCTGGGGCCTGATCATCGGTCAGTGGGACGTCAAGGTGTTTTTCTGCGCCTGTGTGCTGGTGGCGGCCATTTATGGTGGTGCGACCGTGAAGCCCCGCATTTTCATGGTGCAGGGGATTCCTGCATTGCTGGCCCTGATCTTCCTTTTGATTGCACGTTGATGTCCAGAGCTTGAATGATTTTGCCGGACTGCATCAAGCATTTCAGGATTGTTTCAGGGAAATCCCCTAACATGATTTCAATTCAAAATTCCTGCATCAGTTGCACCTGATTTTTCCTTGAGTCACCCACCCTTGAGCCAGGGTGGGATTCTTTATGTTTTCTTGAATTTCATTCTGGCCACATCATCAGATTTCAGGCTGAAGGCATCTGACCTGCAAATCACCTGATGGGAGGTCCCATGAACGCATTTTTCAGACGTTTTGCCCAGAAAACCGCAGAAATCACCGGTTCGGCCTGGGCTTTTGTGGTGGCACTGGGCATGATTGTGGTCTGGTTGGTGACCGGGCCTCTGTTTCACTTCTCGGACACCTGGCAGCTGGTGATCAACACCAGCACCACCATCATCACCTTCCTGATGGTGTTCCTGATTCAGAACGCCCAGAACCGCGAATCCAGAGCCCTGCATCTGAAACTCGATGAACTGATCCGGGCAGTGCAGGACGCCCGCAACACCATGGTGGACCTTGAAGAGGCCAGCGATGAAGAAATTGAAGCACTGGAAGAGGAATTTCGGGAGGTGAAGAAGAAAGCCCGTTGAGTTCTGAGGTTCAGATGCCCAGATGAAAGAGCACCACTTCCTGGCTGGCAATTCTGCGCAGGGCTTCTGGGCTGTGAATTTGCCTGAGCACCCATGCCGGGTCCCTTTTGTAAGCCAGGTACAGGTAGAGGTCTGGTGCTGCTGGAAAGAACAGGTGGTTCAGGTCGTTGGGATCTCCAACAGCAGCAAAAAGCACATGCAGGTCCACGCCCGCTTTTTCCAGGTCGATGCGCCGCAGTCCGTAAAGCAGACGTGAGGGAATGCTGTCAAAGCCTTTTTCCCTGTCAATGGGAATGGCCCTGAGGATGCGAAACCCTCTGGATTCATGCAGCAGGGTGTATTCGTAAAAGGCATACACCCGCCAGTTGAACACGTAAAACATGCCTTGCTGTTCTGAAAAAGTCACCGGGGTGATTTTTTCTTCAAAGAGCTGGGGGGTTTTTTCCCTTGCCACATGAGCGACCAGTGGGTCATGGGTGATGAACTCAACTGCACCCAGTTGTTTGTGGATGATGTCTTTCAGGTGAGTGCTCATGATCCATTCTAAGCCTGAATGCCCGGCTGATGCAGGGTGCAGCAAAAAGAACGCCCCTTCTTTACTGGGGCGTTCTGCATGGAAAGCTTTAGAAATTACTCTTCAGCGTTTTTGGCTGCGTGATCGGCTTTGGCATCATGCAATGCAGCTTTGGCGCGGTCTTCGAGTTCTTCAGCCTTGTGTTTGGCTTTGTCAGCGAGGTTGTCGCTGTTTTCGGCGGCCAGCTCATGGCCTTCTGCACGCAAGTTGGCTGCACCCTGATTGATGCGTTCTTTGACGCTTTCGGCAGCGTCCACCAGCCGGTCTCCCAGATTTTTTTCGCTCATGTCAGTGCTCCTTTGAATGAAGTGTGTTCAGTTTAGGCTGCACTGGAAAGTCCAATGTGTACGGTTTTCTACATCTCCTGTAAGATCAGACCGCTGAAAAACCCCAAACTGAAAAACCCCATCTGAGACACCTCAGAAGGGGATGTTTTGCCGTTTGGCTTTTGCAGAGCGTTTTTTCAGCTTTCTTATTTTCCAAAACGGGGTTTTCCCTCCCGATCCTCAGGAAGCCTGGGAATTCTTTTCAGGGCAGCAAAGAGGGCATATACCGGAACCCAGATCAGGGCATTGATCAGCAGCAAACACCATGAAGTGACATTCATGTGAAAATCCTAAGAGAAGAGGGGTGACTGTAAGGTCACCCCTGGGTTTCGGTCAGGTGTCCTGATTGGTGGGAACAATTTTCAGAGAGGTGGCTTGCCCATCTGGCAGGTCAATCACCAGATGGGAGAGTTCTCCATTGCGCACGGCAATCAGGGTCTGGTTCCAGCTTTCCTGCAGTTCTGACAGGTTGTCCTGAGCCATTTCTTCCAGAGAAGAAACGGTGAGTGAACCCACTGTGCCTGCTTGCAGGGTGCTGGCTTGCATGCCAGGGAGTTGGAAGGTGAGGGTCTGGTCTGCATGCTGGGCCACGAAATGGCTGATGGCCTGCTGGATTTTCTGGGTTGAATTTGTGGGGAAATGGGTCATGGTTCATCCTTTCTGAATGCGTTGCTGAATTCATTGTTGAAGATGCAGGCCACAAGAACAGTGAATCTTTTTGCCCTTTGCTGCCCTGGCCCTGCAAAAAAAACCTCTAAACCAAAACCAACAGAGCAAAACCAACAGAGCAAGGAGGGGGTCCTTGCTCTGTTGCTGGGCAGTTCAGGGTGGTGGTTTCCTGCAACCTGGAGGATCAGGAAGGAGTGTGCTTTCAGAATCCAGGTTCATGGGCGCACAACAAAGCCAGTTCTATTGCCAGAAGCAGAACCAGAAAGATGAGCAACGCAGTCAACCAACCCATGCACACAGCATATTCTCCTCAGCTGAATTTCAGGTGAGACTCAATTAAACTTCATGCCTGGTCTGTTCAAATTCCAGCAGAGCAATCAAAATCCTGGCAAGGTTCTGGAAACTTCATGCTGAACAGTAAAAAACCTCCAGATGAATATGGAGGTTCAGAACATGCCTGTGCATGGATGTGGTGTCAGGTCAGCTGGATGTTGTCCAGCAACAGGTCATCCACCTGATTGAGCACCTGCTGCAGCCGCTCGGTGTTCTGCCCGGTGGTTCTGGCATAACCCAGAGCGGTGTTGAATTCCCTGCGGGCGGCAATCAGCAACTTGCGGGCCAGCTGGGGTTGCTGCGAAAGGTACAGTTTGGCTTCTTCCAAAGCCCGCTGTGCAGTGCGAATGGAGCTGTGAACGCCTTCAAAATCGGAGCGGATGGGAACACTGAACATGCTCAACCTCTCTGGCAGGGGATACTACAAATTAAACCTGCCCTGCCTGAAGCACATCTGAAAAGATGAGAACATGTCTGGATTGTGCCCTTAAGGGTTGCATCAGCAGGGGCTCAGCAGCAATGCTGTCACAGTCTGAGACAGCTATTTGGCCCAGTATTTCAGATGCATGTCCACAAAAAGCAAAAGTGCCCTGCTGGTGCTTTCCGGGGTTTCCAGTTCCCAGTCGATGCTGCCATTCAGGTCGCTGAGCAGGGAACCAAAGTCCACCCCCGTGATGGTTCTCTGCAGAACCCGCAGATTGGGATCAAAACTGTACCTGAGGTCTGCCCGGTCTGTGTTGTTTCTGGTGGCAATGCTGATCTGGATGGAAGGGAAATCCTGCTCTCCAGCATGCACGGTCACTGGATAATGTTTTTCTTGCAGGCGAGCAGCACAGGCCTCAAACACCGGTCTGACCTGCTGGTTCAGAAAGGCCGTGACTTTTTCCAGTTGCAATGCCCGTTCACGGGCTTGCCGTTCCTGCTCATCCAGGCGGGCCTGCTCCAGGCGTTCGGTTTCATCGAGAATCAGGTCCAATTTGTTGAGAAATTCACCGATCATGTCTCATGTTAGAGGGGCGCACTGAAGTGAAGATGCAGCCTTGCTTTATGGACGGTTCATGTTTGGGGTTTGTTCTGTGCATCCACAGATTCTTTATATTGGAAGACATGAAACCGCTATTGATGCTCGCTCTGTTCAGTTTTTCTGTGGCCCAGGCTTCCACCTGGAACACCATGGACCTGCTGAACAATCTGAAAAGGCAAGGCAAAGTGGCAGAAGTCCAGATGCTTCCTGTGCAGCAGGTCAACCAGAAAACCCTGGCCAGCTTTCAAATCACCCTGAAGCAGGGACAGGAACAGCATGTTTTTCGTTTGCTGGGAAAGACTGCAAAGCAAAAGAAGGTGCTGCAGGGTTTTGAATTGCAACTGGAGAACTTCATGGTGGTGAAAAAAAGCCAGGTTTTCAGCAGCCAGGCAGGCTATTTGCAGGCCCTGATGCTGGGGCTTTCCCAGGTGTGTTTTGGTTTGCAGGACCGGGACCATGCTGCTTTGCAGGGCTTCTTCAAAGCAGGGCTTTTGCGGTACAACCAGAACCCCCAGAACCTCAATGTCAGCAAAGTTTTTCCTCAGGTGAAAGCCGGACTCTCCATCAATGCCCAGACCTTGCGCTTTACCGTGGAAAACCTGAAAATCTCCAGCAAGGATGACTGCATTTTGCCTGAATAAATCGGGTTTATTTAGGCAGGGAGTCAGGTTTGATTTCAACGGGCGACCCTGGGAAACGCTGGATGGTCACACTGCCGTCCAGCGTGGTTTCTTTGCCGTCCCGTTCAGCACGCAGGGTGAAGGCATGTTCCCCATCAGGCAATTCCAGGGTCAGGCTGAAACGGCCTCCTTCAGAGACGTTCAGCAGAATGAGTTGCTGGCGGGCTTCATACTGCAGGTGACTGCCCGGCAGGGAGCGGATGGGGGATTTCAGCAGGGTGTAAGGCTGCAGGGGGTGCCAGTGGTCGGTCTGGACCTCCACCTGTCCCTCAATGCGCTGCACCATCGGGGCATGCATTGAGGGACAGAGCAGCAGAAAGGCCAGCCAGAAAGGAAATCGCAAGTTTCACAGGCCACCTGACCCTCAGAGGTCAAATCTGTGTTCACCCGGCAAAGGGGTTTGCTGCTGAATGGAGCGGGCCACCTGCAAAGCCAGGGGCAAGGTCATCCCGAAATACCAGCCCTGTTCCAGACCCTGCGCAGTCTGGCGGTAGCAGGCCATGACAGGACCGTGGCTGCAGGCCCCCAGGCACCCACTGAGGGTGTAGCGCACACTGCCCCCGGATTTGTAGTACATCAGGTGCTCCTGTTCCAGATGGCGGGTGAGGGCCAGATGCAGCAAGTCTGCTCCTTTCTGACGGCAACTGGTGTTGTGGCAGAGCATCAGGTGTCCACGGGTGGCAAAGAAACGGGGTTTTTTGAGAGGTTCATTCACGCAAAATCACCACCTGACGGCCCTGATGGGTCAGCACCTCCACCCTGACCCCATAGGTTTTCTGCACCATTTCCGTGGTGAGGGTTTCTGCGGCTGTGCCCTGCTGAATCACTTTGCCTCCCTGCATCAGGGTGATGTGGTCTGCCAGAGCTGCGAGGTTCAGGTCATGCACCACCAGGACCACCGTCAGCCCTTTTTCCACCTCCCGCTTGAGCAGGCGAATCAGGTCTGCCTGGTAAGCGATGTCCATGTGGTTGGTGGGTTCATCCAG
The DNA here is from genome assembly GCF_014646895.1 of Deinococcus roseus. Taxonomy (NCBI): domain Bacteria; kingdom Thermotogati; phylum Deinococcota; class Deinococci; order Deinococcales; family Deinococcaceae; genus Deinococcus; species Deinococcus roseus. The sequence continues at coordinate 47,582 of NZ_BMOD01000011.1, read as the reverse complement.
CAGCAGCACTTTCGGGCGGGCTGCGAGGGCACGGGCCAGCAACACCCGTTGTTTTTCACCGCCAGAAAGCTCGCCCACCAGACGGTCTTTGAAGCGGAAAGTGTCGGTGCGGTGCATGGCCCATGCAACGGCCTCCTCGTCTTCTGGTCGGGTGCTGTCCAGGGGGTGGGGCAGGATGCCCCACAGCCATTTTCCCACCTGGGGCCGTCCCAGGCTGGTCAGTTGCTGCACGCTGAGGTCTTCTGGCAGGATCTGGGTCTGGTCCAGGTAAGCCAGGGTCTGGGCACGTTCCCTGCGGGCATAAAGCTGCAGGGGCTGCCCCAGCAGTTGGATGCTGCCCTGAGCAGGTTTCAGCCAGCCCAGCAGGCTTTTGAGCAGGGTGCTTTTGCCTGTCCCGTTGGCCCCCAGAATGGCACACAGCTGACCTGCAGGGAAACTGGCCTGCAGGTCCTGCAAGATGACCTGTTGCCCCAGACGCACCGAGAGGTTTTGCACTTCAAAAGCGGGTTCCGAATTCATGCGTTTTTCCTCAGCAAGTACAGGAAAAAACCGCCCCCCACCAGGGTCATCACGATGCCCACCGGAAGTTCAGACGGGCGGATCAATGTGCGGGCCAGCAAGTCTGCCGCCACCAGCAGCACCCCTCCCAGCAGGGCAGACATGGGAATCAGGACCGGGTAATGGGACCCCACCAGCCTGCGCATGATGTGCGGAGCAATCAATCCCACAAACCCGATGATGCCCACATAACTGACGGCCACTGCTGTGGTCAGGCTGCTGGCGATGATCAGCAGCCATTTCAGGCGGTCCACAGGGATGCCCAGACTGTAAGCCGTGGCCTCTCCCAGTTGCAGGGTGTTGAGCGGACGGGCCAGACTTTGCAGAAAAAGTCCTCCCACAAGCAGGTAAGGCAGCATGGTTTGGATGTTCTGCCAGCTTGCGAAAGCCAGGTTCCCCAGCGTCCAGAAGAACACCTGCCGCACGTCGTCTTTGTGGTTGAGCATCAGGTAGGTGCTGATGGCGGTGCTCAGGCTTCCCACCACCACGCCGGTGAGGATCAGGTTGGTGGTTTTCAGGACTTTACCCTGCGCAGACAGCAGCAGAATCAGTGCAACGCTCAGCAGCGAAGCAATGAGGGCCAGCACCGGAATCCAGGCATTGGGCACCCCCAGAATCAGGCCCACCGTGGCCCCCAGAGACGCCCCGGACGCCACCCCCATCAGGTAGGGATCGGCCAGCGGGTTGCGAAAAAGGCCCTGGTAGGTGGCCCCACTCATGGCGAGGCACCCCCCCACCAGCATCCCCATCAGGACCCGTGGGAAACGGACATCCCACACAATCACTTCCAGACCTTCACGGGCCTGGTTGGAGATGCCTTTCCACAGGGCCAGCAGTGTGGTCACCAGTGGAATGTTCACACTTCCCAGACTGACCGCCAGCAGCACACACAGGAGCAAAACCCCCACCGTCAGAAGCAGTGTGGGGTACACCTTGCGTTTCAGGGGCAGGGATTTTTGCATGAAATCACTTCTTGGCCAGTTGGGGGTGCAGCAGTTTCACCAGGCCCTTTAAGGCCTCACCGATGCGGGGACCGGGGCGACCCAGCATTTCATTGAGTTCCCAGGGAACTTCAATGACTTTCTTGTTCTTGACGGCATCGATGCTGCTCCAGCCCGGACGTTTTTGCGCGTCTGCAAGGCTCAGACCCAGAATCACCTGGGGGTTCTTCTCGATCACCAGTTCAGGGCTGATCTTGGGAAAGTCGCCCAGTTCGGCAGGAATGATGTTCTGACCGCCCGCCTTGGCCAGAATCACACCCATGAAAGAGTTGGGGCCGATGCTGTAAGGGGCAGGGTCAATTTCAAAGTAGACTTTGGGGGTTTTTACACTGCGGGCCAGGATTTCGTACTTCTTGACCTCGGCCTGCACCTTGATGTTCAGGGCACTGGCCTGCTTCTCGCGGTTCAGCACCTTGCCCAGCAGGGTGGTCTTCTTGAAGATGTCCTGGTAGGTTTCGGGGTTCACAGCAATCACGGGAATGCCCGCCTGGTTCAGGCGTTCGGCCAGTTTGCCGTACTTGCTGGCGATCACCAGATCGGGTTTTGCCGCAATGATGGCTTCCACATTGGGGTTGTACAGCCCGCCAAAAGCCTGCACTTTTTCCACGCTTTTGGGGAAGTTGCTGTAATCGTCCCGGCCGATCAGGCGATCACACACATCCAGTGCGCAGATGGTTTCGGTGTTGCTGGGCAGCATGCTGATGATGCGCAGGGGCTCTCTGGGGATCACCACGGTGCTTCCCAGGTCATCTTTGATGGTGAGTGGGTATTTGGTGGCAAAAGCACACCCCAGCAGCATGATGGTGCTCAAAACAAAACGTTTCACTTCGACTCCTGTCTTCTCGGGATGAAAAAACCGCCAGCATGGGCGGGTGTCTTTGGCAAAACAGGGTTTTGCGCAAAGCCCCCTTTTTCCGCGAGAGGTGCTTGCATTCAGGTGTTCGGACTTCTGCCTTTTGATCTGTGGCAGCTACCGTTGCGCGACAGTCCCGGACTGGTGTCTGACAGAACACTTCACCGGAGTTCCCCTGGGTTGTGTTTCACAACCGTGCTTCAGAGTACGCCCTGCAGGGGTGCAAATCAATACACAGCCAGCCCCAGCTGTTCTGGTGCTGTATAACCCAGCTGCAGGTTTTTGTAAGGAAAATGAGCGTAAACTGAAGATCACAATGATGAGATGCACCTTGCTGAACCGGCTGATGTGCCTGGGGCTGATGTGCCTGGGTGGGATGGCTTCTGCCTTGCAAACCAGAATCTCTTATCAAACCGTGGGAGCAAACCTTGCTCCAGCCCAGGTGCAATTCAACCTGACTGCAGAAGGTGGATTCCCGGCTGGGACCCGCTTCGCCTGGGATTTCGGAGATGGCACCACCTCCACAGAAGCCAGCCCCAGGCACACTTATTACAAACCCGGAACCTACAAGGCCAGCGTCAAGGTGGACATTCCGGGCATGAGAACCGCCCGTTTTGACCTGAACGTCAAAATCACCGGAGAGCAGGAAAAAGCGGCTTTTGTGATTCTTTTTGCCCTGGACAACACTGCAGAACTGGTCAACCTGAGCCACGTCTACACCCCCAATCCGCAGGCCAGCTGGGTGATCAACGGCAAAACCCTGCAGGGAAACCGCATCCTGCTGAAAGCAGGATCTGCTGGAGCCACCGGCAAAGAGAAGCTGCAATTCAGCATTGACAGCAGCAAGGGCAAAATCTCCAGCAGCACTGAATTCAAACTGGGCCAGTTCACAGGCAACCTGCCTTTTGAAGCCGCAGTGTTGGTGCTCACCAACGACCTGAGAATCAAAGGCTGGAACTGCGATACCCAGGACTTCACAGGCACCCCCAGATCCTTGCTGCGCAAAAATGCCACCCTGGACCGTGCGGCTCTGGCCCAGTCGGTGGGCATGGCCGCCAACCTGTACTTTGACCACAAATCCCCCAGAGACGGCTCTGCTCCGCTGGACCGTGCCATTGCTGCAGGGTACAGCGCCCAGTCGGTGGGAGAGAACATCGCCAAAGGGTTCAAAACCCCAGAAGCCGTGGTGGACGGCTGGGCCCACAGCCACGGCCACTGCGTCAACATGATGGGGAATTTTGAAGAACTTGGGGTGGGTTACGTGGAAACCCAGGACAAACAGAACAACAATTACTGGACCCAGGTGTTCGGGGTGCCGTTCAAGTGAAAGTGCTCAATCCGATTCCAGCGGGTAGTACTTGCTGGCATACACGGCCATGTTGATCAGAACAATGTAAAAAAGCACCACCAGCAGCACAATCAGCCAGCCGTGGATGTTGCCCACATGGTAAAGCTCAAGGTATTCACCAAAAGCGTAGACCTCACCTTTCAGACGCAGGGTGTCCACCTTGGTGATCCACACGATCAGGATGCCTGCGTACAGCCACAGGTAATTGCGCCTGAGCCTCCAGCCCATGGCGTCAATGCGCCGCATGGGGCTCATGGGTTTGGCCAGTTCTCCCAGCAAAACATGGTGCCAGCTGCCATCCACAGGATCTCCCAGCATGGCAGGGTAAAAGAAACGCTCCATGATGCGCACCCGGTGGTGGGCAATCTCGTACTGCCGGAAACGTCGGGATTCCAGGTGCAGGAAAAAGTAATTCATGAACATGGCAAACAGAAAAACTGCGTGTGTGACCTCGTTGGAGAAGGCAAAAGAGGCGATCCCTGCGCTGGTCACCACCGCCCAGTTGGTGGTCATGTCCAGACGCTGGCGGTAGGAGGTCATGCGGCCCACTTCGGCACGGTACAGGTGAATCAGGGCATTGGCAGAGTTGCTGCTGTAACTGCTGTCGGTTTTTTTGTCACTCAGGACCGTCACATCCTGATTATAGCCCTCAGACATCAGCTGTCAGCGATCAGCAAAAGCATATGAAGCTTTCTATAAGGGGCCTGGAGTGAATTGCAACCCGTTGTGATATTCAGAGTGGGGAGGCCCGATATACTGCTGGGGTGCAAGAACAGCTGCTGAACTGGTACCACAAAAACGCCCGCGACCTGCCCTGGCGGCGCACACGCGACCCCTACAAAATCTGGGTGTCCGAGGTGATTTTGCAGCAAACCCAGGTGGTGACCGGCACCGCTTACTACGAGCGCTTTGTGGAGCGTTTTCCCACAGTGCAGGATCTGGCCCAGGCCCCTCTGGAGGAGGTTTTGCAGGCCTGGGAAGGCTGCGGTTATTATGCCCGTGCCCGAAACCTGCATGCTGCAGCAAAACAGATCGCAGAGGATCCTTTCCCAGAAACGTTTGAAGGCTGGCTGGCCCTCAAGGGGGTGGGACCTTACACCGCTGCAGCCGTGAGCAGCATTGCTTTCGGGTACCCCAAGGCTGTTGTAGATGGCAACGTCCGGCGGGTGCTGGCCCGCTGGTACGCCATCAAAGAACCCACCGAACTGTGGTTGCAAACCACTGCAGATGGTTTGCTGGTCGTGCAGGAAGCAGGAAACTGGAACCAGGCTGTGATGGAACTCGGGGCCACCATCTGCACCCCCAAAGCCCCAAAATGCCCGGAATGCCCGGTCAAAACCTTTTGCAAGGCCTACCAGTCTGGCAAACCCACCGATTACCCGGCTCCCAAAGTGCGGGCAGAAGTCAAAGAAGTGCAGGCCGTGGCCCTGATTGTGGGAGACCTGCACACCCTTTACATCGAGAAGCGCCCGGAGAAAGGGCTGCTGGGAGGACTCAGCGGACCTCCTCTGGAACAGGTGCAGTCCGGAGAAACAGCAGAAGTGGCTTTGAACCGTTTGCTGGGCAGACTTGCTGCAAAGGAGGCCAGGTTTCTGGGAACCATCGAGCACACCATGACCCACCGGCATTTCGTGGTGCAGGTGCACCAGGCCCAGGCAGACCTTCCCCGAACAGCCAGCACGGTGGCCATGTCCAGACTGGACCGCAAGCTGCTGGGCGTGCTGCAGGAAAAACAGGGTTCCCTGTTCGGGTGAGCAGCCCAGTGAAACTTCCCCTGATCGATCCAGATCAGGGGACAACAGGGTGAGCTCATCTTGAGGTCTGGATGTTTCGATACAGTCCAATGGTCAGCAGCCCAATGGTCAGCAGGGTGACCCAGGAGGCTTCCATCCCAAAACTTCCGCCTGTCAGCCAGGGATGGCCTTGCAAAGAGGTGTCCAGCAAAGGATTTCTGGTAAATTCAGTCCAGCCAGATACGGGAAGCCCCCAGATGGCCCCCTGGGTGTAATTCCATCCCCAGTGCAGCCCCGTGTTCAGCCCCAGGCTTCTGTATCGTGCAAACAGCACAGCAAAGAAAGCCCCAGCAATCAGTACACCCAGCAGGGAAGCCAGACTGCTGCCCGGATTGAGCAGGTGCACCAGGCTGAACAGCACACCTGAACCCACCAGGGCCACATTCAGGCCCCATCTGCGCTGCAACCAGGAGAAGACCAGTCCTCTGAACAGGATTTCTTCCATCAGGGCGGCAAAGAACAGGGAGCCCATGCCTGCAAGCATGGATGGGTGAATGCCCTGCACTCCGTGCACTGCAAGGTTGCCGGTCAGCACCACCAGTGCAATGCCTGAAAAAAGCAGCAGGCCAAGTCCTGCACCCACGCCAGCTTTTTGAAGTTCTGCTTTGAGTTTTGAAAGAAAGCTGCTCAGGACCAATGGGGCGGCTGTGGATTTGTGTTGAATCTGACGCATGTTGGACCTCTTGAATGCAGTGTAAAAAACCAGCCACCAGCCCACATCCTCCAAAAGAAGGAGGTCAGAGGTCTCTGCTGTCCCTCCTCTGGTCTTGTTGGTTTCCTCTCAGACAACAGTGCTACACTGGATCGGATGGGCCGTGCCTGTGCGATGAACAACTTGCGCTGGACACGGCACGCACACTTATGAGAGAAGCCAGTGTTCCCCAGGTGAACTTCAAAAAAGCATTTCATTTCCTCGAAGACCTCCAGAAACCCCTGTACTGGTGGTACGAACGCCGCGTTCTGCGTGAAGTCCGTGCCCACGGCAAGATGCCCCGGCACCTGGGCATCATTCTGGACGGCAACCGCAGGTTTGCCCGCAGCTTAAACAAGGAAATCAAGACCGGCCACCAGATCGGGGCGCACAAAGCCTACGAGGTGCTGGAATGGTGCCTGCTGCTGGGCATTCCGCATGTGACCCTGTGGGTGTTCTCCTCGGACAACAAGAGCCGGGATCCCCAGGAGGTCGCAGATCTGCTGGAACTCTTCACCCGTGAAGCGGCCAAGATGGTGGAGGACCCCAGAATCCATGCCAACAAGGTGCGCATCAAACTGATTGGCCAGACCGAGGCCTTCCCTGAAAAAACCCGTGAAGCCCTGCACCAGCTGGAAGAAGCCACCCGAGATTACTCCGGGATGCTGCTGCACATCGCCATTGGCTACGGAGGCCGCGAGGAGATCGTTGGCGCAGTCAAACGCCTGATGGTGGACAAGGTCAAGGAAGGCAAAACCCTGGAAGAGCTTGCAGAAAGCCTGGATGTCAGCCACATTGGCAACTACCTGGAGACTGCAGGCACCCCCGATCCGGATTTCATCATCCGCACCAGCGGGGAGATTCGCCTGTCCGGGTTTCTGCTCTGGCAGAGTGCCTACAGCGAGTATTACTTCTGTGATGCCTACTGGCCCTCGTTCCGAAGGGTGGATTTTCTGCGGGCCATCCGCAGTTTTCAGGACCGGGAGCGGCGTTTCGGAAAGTGAGCTTGCTCCAGCCAGCAGAAAAAGAGCAAATCCAATCTCCCCGAAGGGGAGATTTTGAATGTGAGGAAAGATCTTGAAACAGGCCAGACTGCAAAAAATCCAGAGGGTGCTCTCCCTGCGGCAACCCACCCTGACGGTGCTGCTTGAAGAAGTGCACAAGCCCCACAACCTTTCAGCGATCTTGCGTTCCTGTGATGCGGTGGGGGCCATGCAGGCCCACGCCATCGTGCCCAGAGGCGGCATGCCCACCTACAACGCAACTTCTGGCAGCGCAGAGAAATGGGTTCCGCTGCACACCCACAAACAGGTGATCCCCACCATCGAGGACCTGCAGAAACAGGGGTATCAGGTGCTGGCCACCCACCTCTCAGAGCGTGCTGTGGATTACCGGGAAGTGGATTACACCCGCCCCACCTGCATCCTGCTGGGTGCAGAGAAATGGGGGGTGTCTGAAGACGCAGCAAAAGCCGCAGACCAGAACATCATCATCCCCATGATGGGCATGGTGCAGAGTTTAAATGTCTCGGTGGCAGCAGCAACCATCCTGTTTGAAGCGCAGCGTCAACGTCAGGTGGCAGGCATGTACAGAGAGCCCCAGATTGAGCCTGTGACCCTCAAACGCCTGACCTTTGAATGGCTGTACCCCGAACTGGCCGAAATTTACCAGGACAGGGGAGAGGCTTACCCTGAACTGGACGAAGAAGGCATGATCGTACAGGTCAGCCCTCAGGTCTGATCAAATCCAGAAACCTGTGAGACCTGCTGTATGGCAGGTCTTTGTTTTGCAGAGAAGCTTTCACAAGACCTGCTGGTAATTCTTGAGATCTGCTTTAATGCCCAGCCTGTCATACAGGGTTGTAGCGTCCAGCCCGATGTTCTGGTGAAAAGCCTGCACGGCTGCTCTGGCTGCAGGCATCACTTCAGGGTTCTCCCATTCCACAATGGTGATGATGGTGCTGGAAGCAGGGTTTTCGGTCTGGTGTTCCAGCAGAAAGTCCTGCACGAAACCTCTTTGAGCCCGCAACACCTCCAGGGTCTGGGAAACCCTTTGCAGAAATTCTGTTCTGGATGGAGCGGGAACCGTGAATTGATCAATTTTGAAGACAGCTTGGGGATGCAGCATGTTCAGCTCCTTGGCTGGGAACAGGGGCCGGTCTGGAAGGCTGGATCAGCAACCAGAGGGTGGTGATGTGGGTTCTGGGTCAGGAGGGATGGTGCACTTCAGAGCCAGCTGGAGTGCTAGAATGTAGACAGATGCCTGTCCATTTGAGCTTAGCATAAAGACAGGTGCCTGTCTACGTTATGCCTGAACCTGATGCTTTCCCACCTGCAGTGCCCCCCTCGCTTGGACAGCTTCTTCGTTTGCTGCACCAGCGGTTTGCCCTGTCTGTGGATGTTGCCTTGCAAGAAGCAGGGCATGCAGATCTGGGCCAGTTTCATGCCAATGTGTTCAGCTTTGTGCCCGAACAGGGCATTCAGGTCAGTGAACTTGCAGCCCTCGCGCGGGTGCGCAAGCAGACCATGGCCCAGGCCGTGGAAGAACTGGAAAAATGGGGTTATGTGGAACGCCACCCGGACCCTGCAGACCGCCGGGGCCGTCTGGTCTTCCTGACCGACAAAGGCAAGACCGTGCGCCCACTGGCCATGGCAGCGGGCCAGCAGGTGGAAAAAGAGTGGGCTTCCAGGACCAGCCCCGAACAACTGGATCAATTGCGCACCCTGCTGCAAGACCTTTTTGTCTCACTGCAACAGGAACAATAAATCTTATGCTGCACAGAAACTGCACATTGCTCTGCCCCTGAAGCCCAGAGTGAACAGATGTTCAAACCTTTTGACCATTCGCTCAGGGTCTTTTACTGTGAGGGTATATAGGCTCAAAAAGCCGAAAAGTCATGCATCAGACAGATGCAATGGGACCAACTCCCCACACAATGGAAAGCATGGAGGCAGGCATGGACAGACAGCAGCAGTTCAACACACTCAGCGACACCTTCGATGTGATCGTGATTGGAGGAGGCGCAACCGGTCTGGGTTCTGCGGTGGATGCTGCTGCCAGAGGATATAAAACCCTCCTGCTGGAAGCCCATGACTTTGCCAAAGGCACCTCCAGTCGCAGCACCAAACTGGTGCACGGAGGGGTGCGCTACCTGGCCCAGGGCAACATCTCCCTGGTGCGGGAAGCCCTGCATGAAAGGGGCCTGCTGACCCGCAATGCCCCCCACCTGGTGCGCAGCCTGGGTTTCGTGATTCCCGCCTACGACTGGTGGTCGAAACCCTTTTACGGCATCGGCCTGAAAATGTACGATCTGCTGGCCGGAAGGCTGGGCATCGGAAAGAGCCGCATCCTGGGTAAAAATGAAGTGCTGAAAGACATCCCCACCATCCAGCAAAAAGGCCTGCAGGGAGGGGTGTTGTACCATGACGGTCAGTTTGATGATGCAAGGTTGGCCATTACCCTGATGCGCACCCTGCAAGATCTGGGAGGGGTGGCCCTCAATTACGCTCCCGTGAGAGGCCTCTTGAAAGAGGGAGGCAAAGTCTGCGGTGTGAAGCTGCAGGACAGCGAAACCGGCACCGAATACGAGGTGAAGGCAAAAGCCATCATCAACGCCACCGGGGTTTTTGTGGACACTGTGCGCCAGATGGATGAACCTGCTGTGCAGCCCATGCTCTCTCCCAGCCAGGGGGTGCACATTGTTCTGGACCAGGAATTCCTGCCAGGAGACCGCGCACTGATGGTTCCCAGAACAGACGATGGACGGGTGCTGTTCGCGGTGCCCTGGCATGGCAAGGTGGTGGTCGGCACCACCGACACCGCCGTGCCCAACGTCAGCCTGGAACCCCATGCGCTTCCTCAGGAAGTGGAATTCATCCTCAAAACGGCCCGCAGGTACCTGGGGAAGCAGCCCTCTGAATCGGACATTCGCAGCATTTTTGTGGGCCTCAGACCTCTGGTGAAGGCAGAAGGTGCATCCTCCACCGCAGCCCTGTCCAGAGACCACACCATCCGGGTGTCCCAGAGCCAGCTCATCACCATCACGGGCGGCAAATGGACCACCTACCGACGCATGGGACAGGACGCCATTGACCGGGCCATTGAGGTGACAGGCCTGAGGGACACCCCCCACCGCACTGCTTTGCTGAAACTCCACGGGCACACCACCGAAAACCTCTCTGAACCCCTGAAGGTGTACGGAACCGATGCAGACAAAGTGCTTTCCCTGCCCGGAAGCACCCAGAAACTCCACCCGGATTTGCCTTACCTGGAAGCCGAAGTGCGCCATGCCGTGCGCCATGAACTGGCCCGCACCGTGGAAGATGTGCTGTCCAGACGCACCCGTGCCATCCTGCTCAATGCCAGGGCCGCCACCGAAGCTGCCCCAAGGGTCGCAGCCATCCTCAGGGAAGAACTGCACACCCCGGAGCAGCAGGTGAACCAGCAACTCGAGCACTTCAAAGGCATCACCGAGCAATACCAGCGCTTGTGAATCAAGGGGAGCAGGGCAGGAGAACGCTGCTGCCCTGCTCCCTCAAATCCTGCACCTCCCCTATACTGAATGTCATGGCAGAGGCACTGAAAATTGATGAATCCTGGTACCACCGGGTCACCCCGGTGAAAGACCGCACCTCGGCAGGAGGGGTGGTGGTGCGGCTGGAACGGGAAAAAATTTATGTTGCCGTTGCCCAGGAAGTGGGAGGCCAGTGGGCACTGCCCAAAGGAGGCGTGGAGCGTGGCGAGAGCCTGCTGCAAGCCGCCATCCGTGAAGTGGGCGAAGAAACCGGCCTGATGGAAGTGGTTTCTCTGGGAAAACTGGGGGTCAAAGAACGCTATGGCCTCAAGAAGGGCATCTGGATCACCCAGCACTTCTTCCTGTTCTTCACAAAGCAACTGACCGGAACCCCCACCGACCCCAGGCACACCCAGGGGGTCCGCTGGTTTGAACTGTCCCAGTTCCCGGATCTGTTCTGGCCCGAGCAGACCGCCCTGGTGCGTGAATCTGCCCAGACCATCCGGGAGCGCGTGAAAAATCACCTCTCCAGAAGGTGAGGTTGCTTAAAGCTGATGGGTTTTCTGGTAAGGCTGATTGATCTGGACTCGAGTTCCTGAAGGACAGGAGTGGTTTTTTAGCACTTCCATGATCACCTGCACTGTTTCCTCCAGATTCCTGGCATCAAAGACATCAATGTCCAGAATCATGACTCCCATTCCAGCCCCAGAACCACTGACATCTCCCAACTCCCTGTTTTCCAGCATTTCCTGAAGGGTGTCTTCGATTTCATCCCGCTCATCAATGCCAAATCCAGGAACAGATGGAAAAATGACCTCGATAAATCCTGTGGTTTCAGGTGCTTCCATTTCCACTCCTTTGTTCATTTATCTTCTGACCTCCCGCCAGTCCCGCAGCAACCTTTCCACTGTTCTGCGGTTGCGGGTTTCAATTTCTGCCTGGCGTGGGATGAGCACAGGACTGTCCCACCAGTGCTCAGGAAGTGGATCTTCTGGATGGGGTGAAATCCAGGCTTCCTTCCAGCTCTGGGGCAAAGCTTCTGGCATGGCCTGACCGGACAGGGCCAGATAAAGCAAAGCCCAGGCTCTGGGGGCCACGTTGTAGGTGGCGTAACCTCCGCCTCCTGTGGCCACAATGCGACCAGAGGTGTACGTGTCTGCAAGCTGCACAATGCGCTGGTAGATCCTGTGCATGCCCTGAACCGTCAGGCACAGATCGGCCAGGGGGTCCTGCTGGTGGGGATCACAACCGGCTTGCAAAAGCAGCACATCGGGTTTGAACCAGTCCAGGGCTTCGGGAAGCAGAAGGTTCAGGGTGTCCAGAAAACTTTCATCCTGGGTGTAAGGTTCCAGGGGGACATTCAGGCTGTAACCACTTCCTGTCCCCTGACCCAGTTCGTAGGTGTTTCCGGTGCCAGGCCATAGATAACGGCCACTTTCATGCAGGCTGATGGTCAGGACCTGGGGGTCCTGGTAGTGCAGCATCTGAACACCGTCCCCGTGGTGGGCATCAATGTCCAGGTAAGCCACCCGGTATCCCTCTTTGCTGAGCCGTCTGGCAGCCACAGAGAGGTCGTTGTAGACGCAGAATCCAGCGGCCATACGCTGCTGGGCGTGGTGCAGCCCTCCTCCCACATTGAAGGCCCGCCGGTATTTGCCCTGCATCACCAGTTCTGCGGCCTGCACCGTACCACCCACCAGAGAGAGGGTGGCCTCATGCATTCCTGGAAAGCATGGGGTATCTGAGGTGTCCAGACCGTATTCTCTGGCCCGCTCTGGCACCCCCACAGATCCCGCTTGCACCATCTGCACGTAATCCCTGGCGTGGGTTTCCAGCAACTCCTCTTCCGTGATCTGCAGGGGCAGGTGGATGTGCTGGTCCTGAATGGCCCCCAGATGCTGCAACAGAGAAAGGGTCATTTCCCCCCGCACGCTTTTGAACGGATGGTCTGGACCCATGTTGTACTGGCGGTAGTCCGGGGAATAAATGAGAGCTGTGGGATGCCGTGTGGGAGAAGTCATTGAGGGTAAACCACCTGAAAACCTGCTGCCCTGAGCTTGTGGGCCGCCACCCGTGCATTGATGGTCTGGATCCTGAACACAAAACGCTGGTGGTGGTCGTCGGTCTGGCTGGTCAGCACAGAGACGATGTTGATGCCCAGATCGGCCATCAACTGGCTGACCCGGGCCAGCTCTCCCGGTTCGCTTTTCAGTTCCACTTCCAGGCGGCTGCTGGGCTGGTGCACCCCGGTCAAATTGATGATGGCGTCCAGCAAATCAATTCCGGTGACAATCCCCACCACCTGATCGTGGTCGTTCAGCACCATCAGGGAGCCCACCTTGTGGGAGCGCATGATTCGGGCAGCTTCTTCAATGGGCTGCTCCTCGTCCACGGTCAGGACAGGCTGCACCATCAACTGCTCCACACTTTGTGTCTGCAGAACCTCCACCTGAGGGGTCACAAAAGCTGAGACCACCCAGCGGATGTCCCGGTTGGACACCATCCCCAGCAAATCCCCGTCTTGCATGATGGGCAGGTGCCGGATCTGGTGGTTTTGCATCAGCAGAAAAGCATCGTGAATGCTGGTCTCTGGCTGGACCGAAATGGGGTTTCTGGTCATGATGTCCCGAACAAGCATGCAGGTTCCTCCTGGGGGTGTTTTCGACAGCACAAAAGGGAAAGGTTGGTCTGGGGAAGTTCACAGTAAACCGTGTGCCCCAAAGACAAAAGCTTCAAAACAAAATCCACAGAAGAACCGTTCTCAATATACTGCTGCTGGTCCAGGGTCCGGCATTCAGTGCTGGCTGAGGTCCAGGCCACGGGTTTGCCTGAGGAACCGCAAACGTTCAAATTCGAGGCACAATTCCTCTGGGACCTCACGGCCCATGCGCACCATCAGGGCATTTCCCGGATAAGAGCTGATTTCCGGGTCGTCGGTTTTCATGACCTCAAAGCCCACCCGTGAATAGAGTTTTTCCAGCAACCTGCGGTAAGCATAGGTGGAGAGCCCGGTGTTTTCCAGATCGTAATGCCAGTGGTACAGGGTGGCAATGATGATGTTCTGCTGGAAGCTTTCTTCAGGAAGCATCACTTCCAGCAAGCGCCGGGCCAGCCTCTGCGAACGGTGCTCGGGTGCACTTTCCACCGCTCCGAGTTCCAGCATTCCAGACACAGTGGCCTCTCCAAAACGCTGGTAATGGTCTGGCGGGTGCAGGGTGGCATAACACACCACCTCCTCCCCACAAAGCACGGTTCCCACACTGCCATCTGCAATCTGGGTGATGCCGATGAGCGCCCGGTGTTGCAAATGCGCAGGCCGAAACACCTTCAGGTCAGGGTGCAACCTGTGGTGTTCCAGCATTTCGGTGGGGGTGGGGTACACGAACTGAAACTCTGGCATCTTCTTCTATTGTGCGGAGTTGTGTGGGGTTTGTGGAGTGACATTTATCTGGTTTGCAGAAGGCAGCGACCCAGCGCGAAACGGGCCGTCCCGTAAGCGCGCAGTCAGGGTCAAGGCAGAAAGCAGAAGGCTTTGACAGTGCAGCCAATGCCAAAGCTTCATGGCCTTCTGCCTTGGCCTTTTGCCTTCTGCTGCAAATGATTGTTACCACTGACGGATCAGGCACATTGAAAACCCTGCCCCCTGTGGCCTTCTCTCATGCAGCCTTGCTAGAATCCATGCGTGGTTCTTAAATTCACCCGTTATCTCCTGCGCGAGGTCCTTCCGCTTTATCTGGTGGGATGCGTGGTTTTTACCATATTGATGACCACAGACCTGCTCAGTTCCACGGTGGGGGTGATGCTCAGAAACCGCACACCTCTCGATCAGGCTTTGCTCATGTTTGCTTTGCGCATGCCCGATTTTGTGTCCAAAGCCCTCCCTGTGGCTGTACCTTTTGCCATTCTCCTGGGTCTGGGCCGTCTGGCCAAAGACAGCGAACTGAAAGTGATGTTCACCTCCGGGATCACCCCCAGTCGCATGCTGGCCCCTCTGCTGGTGCTGGGTGCAGTGATCAGTGGGGTGCTGTTCTTTCTGGATGCCAATGTCCGGCCCCTGGCCAATGCGAAGTGGTGGGACACCATCAACATTGTGTACAACGGGGCTCCGCCTCCCAAAGAAGAGCAACTGTTCACCCAGATTCAGAAAGGGGTGCTGTACAGCGCAGGGAGCATCCGGCAAAACACCCAGGATTCTGCACAGCTTTCTGGCGTGATGGTGCGCACCCCGGAAGGCACCTACACGGCCATGGGAGGCACCTGGGACTCCAGGCAGCAGACCTGGGAGCTTTTCAGCGTCTGGAAGGTGGCGGGTGCAGGTGCAGCTCCAGTGTTTGAACCCAGAAAAACCTTCCCTTACACCGGAAAGCTGGTGGAATTCACTCCCTTGCCAGAGTACCTTTCCATTCCGGACATCCAGCGCAAATTGCGTTCGGGCAACCTGACCCTGGAAACCGAACATTCCCTGAGGTTTGAGCTGCAGCGGCGTTTTGCCGAACCGCTGGCTGCCCTGTGTTTTGCTTTTGCTGCATCTGCGCTGGGCCTTTTGCTGAGGGACCGTTCCTGGGCGTTCATCGGGGTGATTTTGCTGATTTTTGTGTATTACGTGTTGTGGTCTTACACGCCAGAACTCGCCAAGGTGGGTGCACTGCCCGTCTGGATTGCGGCCTGGTTGCCTGATGGGGTGTTTCTGGTGCTGGGTGCAAGCTTGCTGAGGAGGCT
Organism: Deinococcus roseus; assembly: GCF_014646895.1. Taxonomy (NCBI): domain Bacteria; kingdom Thermotogati; phylum Deinococcota; class Deinococci; order Deinococcales; family Deinococcaceae; genus Deinococcus; species Deinococcus roseus. The sequence continues at coordinate 32,106 of NZ_BMOD01000011.1, read as the reverse complement.
GACATGAGGCGTCGCATCGATGAATACGTCATCACCGAAGTGCTGCCCCTCCTGATGGCTGGCATGCTGGTGGTGGTCCTGCTGCTCCTGATTGCCGTGTTTGTGGAGGTGCTGGGACCCATCCTGGCCAAAGGTGCCAATCCCCTGCTGGTGGGAAAACTGATTGCTTTCAGCATCCCTGAGGCGGTGGGAAGGGGCCTGCCCATTGCCCTGCTTTTTGCGGTGCTGATTGCCATGACCCGTCTGGCTGCAGACAGCGAGATCAAAGGGGCGCTGGCCGGAGGGATTTCTCCGGGCCGCCTGCTCAGCCCGGTGATGGTGCTCAGCGTGGTGGTGGCCCTGGTCAGTTTTGTGAATGTGGCATTGTTCGTGCCCAGAAGCACCGAGCGTGCCCTGCAAACCCAGCGGGACATCCTGCTGGACAACCCCCGGGTGCTGGTCAAAGAGGGAACGGTGTTCAAAGATGCCCTCAACCGGGCCATCTACATCGATGAAATTTTGCCCGGAAACCAGCTCAAAGGGGTGCAGGTCATTCAGCTGAATGTGTCCGAGTCTCCCCGTGAACTGATTTCTGCAGACCGGGGTTTGCTGGAAAGCAAAACCGGGACCATTGTGCTCTACGACGGACAGCGCGTGACCTACCGGGATGCCAAACCAGTGACCGTGGCCAACTTCAAAGAGGCGAGGTTGCCGGTGCAGGATTTGCAGGCCACTTTCACTGGAGGTCTGAAGTCGGTGCTGGTGAATTTGCCCCTGCAGGAACTGTGGGCCAGGGTCAAAGAAGCCCGTGAACGCGGCTTTCCTGCATTTGCTGAAAACACTGCCCTTCAGCGCAAGTTTGCCGAGCCTGCAGCGGCCATTGCCTTCGGGTTTTTTGCGGTGACCCTGGCCCTTTACTCTTTCCGCTCAGGAACCAGTGTGGGTCTGGTGTGGGTCCTCAGCCTCACCTTTCTGTATTACGCCACCTGGAGCGTATTCCGGGTGATGGGGGAGAACGGTGCACTGCCTCCGGTGGTGGCCGCCTGGGCACCAGATGCCCTGTATGTGCTGGCCGGGCTGGGGCTGCTGGTGGTGACTTCCCGAAGATGAGCATGGACTTGCTGCCCATTCTGACCGAACAGATCCAGAGCGGTGAAGCGATGGCCGAACGTTTCGGTGTGACCCGTGTGGCGGTCTGGAAGCAGATCCAGCGTCTGCAGAACGAAGGTTACCCTGTGGTTTCCGAGAAGCCCAAAGGGTACCGGCTGCTGCCTGGCACCCCCACCCCTGCTGCCCTGCAAGCCCATTTGAAGGGTTCTTTTGGTCAGCAGTACCATTACTTTGGCACCGTTGCCAGCACCCAGGATGTGGCCAGACAACTGGCAGATGCTGGCGCACCCCACGGCACGGTGGTGCTGGCAGAGAAGCAAACCCAGGGTCGGGGCCGCAGGGGAAAAGTCTGGAGCACCCCCCTGGGTTCAGGTCTGTACTTCACGGTGGTCTTGAAGCCCCAGCTTGCCCTCTCTGAACTCTCTTTGCTTCCCCTGATGGCTGGAGTGGCTGTGCGGGAAGCCTGTGGTGTGGGCCTGCTCAAATGGCCCAATGACCTGATCACCGAGAAGGGCAAGATGGCAGGCCTGCTGCTGGAAGCCGATGTGCGCGGAGAGGAAGTGCACCATGTCTTGCTGGGGATCGGCATCAATGTGGTTCCAGAAGGCCTTCCTGAAGGTGCTGTCGGTCTGGGTAGCCATGTGCGAAAAGTCAGCCGTGTGGAATTGCTGGCCCGCCTGCTGGAGTCACTGGAAACCTGGCTGGGCATGACCGAACTGGCCGTGCTTTCCGCCTGGCGCAAATACAATGGCACCCTGGGCCGCAAAGTGCGGGTGCAGACCCCCAGAGGCCTCCTGGAAGGGCTGGCAGTGGATCTGGATGCCAGAGGTTTATGGATTGAGCATCAGGACACCCGGATTTGCATCACAGCGGGAGATGTCAGTCTGGTGGAGCCTGTGGGGAGGCAGCATCACGCCGAGGGCTAAAAGCGGAGATTGTAGACAGGCTTTTGTTGTTTGGGGTTTGTGCTTTATGGGATTGAGCAGAGCTTTGTTGATGTTTTTTGCCACCCGTCATGCAGGTTTTTGGGCCTACCCGTCAGCACCTCAGGTTCTTCAGCCCCATGCCAGCAAGGTGTTGTTGCCCTCGGCCCTGCGCCCTCAGCATCCAGACTACAGTTGACATTCAGCTGAAATCCGATATACTAACAAAGCTCTATGCAGACCCCCTGCATATGTCATCCACATGCCTTGTGGATAACCCCAAAAGTTTTCCACAGCCCCCCTGTGGATATTCAGAATTAGTGAATAAAAGGCACTGAAAATTCGCTGTTCTGAACAACAAAAACATAGAATAAAAAAGTTATCCACAGGTCTCGCTCAGCCTGTGGATAACTGTGGATAACTTGTGGATAACGTTCTGGATGGACAGAATGTTCAGGGCATTGTCAGTCCCTGGAACGAAGGTTTTGCATAAATGCTCGCATTCGCGCAGGGTCTTTGATTCCAGGACTGGCCTCCAGATGGGTCACGGCGTCCACCCCGACTGGCAAGTGGTTTTTCACGGCTTCCAGAGCAGCCACCACATTTTGGGGTCCCAGTCCTCCCGCCAGCCACCACCGTTTCGGAGGTTTCAGGCTGGGCAGCAAGGACCAGTCAAAAGCCTGTCCCGAACCGGGTTCACTCCCATCCAGCAGCACTGTGAAGTCCTGCCACCCTGACAGATCCAGGCTGGCGTCTTTCACCTTAAAGGCCCGCACCACAGGGTAAAACTCGGCCACCTGCTTCGCGTATTCAGGGGTTTCGTTGCCATGCAGTTGCACGGCTGTGAGTCGGGCCACTTCTGCTGTTTCCAGCAGCTGGTCCAGCGGGGCATCCACAAAAACCCCCACCCTTGAAGGCAACACAGACAGGCTCAGGCTGATTTTGCGGGCCTGCTCGGGTGTGACGTACCGCTTGCTGAAGGAAGCAAAAATCAGACCGATGGCGTCTGCACCCAGCTTCTCGGCCAGCAGGGCGTCTTCAACGCGGGTCATGCCGCACATTTTCACTCGCATGGGAATTTTCAGGACCTCCCTGGGTTTCTTTGGGGGCTTGGGGCGCAAATCTGTTCCGTTGAATTTCTGCTGGGCAATGTCCAGGCCATGCTCCGCCCAGTTTGAGGCTGCCTGCACCCCGAGCTCCACCAGTTGACCCAGGTCAGGCTGTTCTTCAGGCTTGAATTTGGACAGCACCCAGCGGGGCACGTCAAATTTGGGTGGAGGCCGGTCAATCCCAATTTTCAGGCGGGTGAAATGCTCAGAGCCCAGCAGCTGGGTGATGCTTTTGATGCCGCCCTGACCGCCTGAACTGCCTGCATGCCGGAACTTCATCATCCGAAAAGGCATGTCCAGATCGTCCTGCACCACCAGCAAATCTTCCGGGCGCAACTTGTAGAAGCGCAACACTGGAACCACCGCCTGACCGGAAAGGTTCATGTAGGTGAGGGGTTTCATCAGGATGATTTTCTCGCTGCCGATGCGACCTTCTGCCACCTCGGCATTGCCCCGCTGGGAAAAGCGCACCCCCAGTTTCTCAGCGAGGCGGTCCAGCACCATGAAACCCACATTGTGGCGCGTCTGGGCGTAATCCATTCCCGGATTGCCCAGACCAACAATCATCTTCAATTGAGGGTCTCCTCGATCAATGCCCTCCAGCGGGCCTCTGCAAACTTCACATCCGAGAAGTCCTTGAAGCGCACATACTCCTGGCGGAATTCGGCAAAAGTGTTTTCCACTGGACTGAACAGCATGGCCAGCGCTTTGTGGGCATCCATCAGGTTCTGCTCTGTTAAAGGAGCCTTGGCATCAATCACCTCGTCCAGGGTGGCCATCAATCCAGAGAGGGGGCGCAACCAGTGAAAATGGGGGTGGTTGACCACCAGCTGGAAATAGGCAAAGGGCGAAGAAATGGGCTCAAACTTGACTTCATATTCACGCTTTGAATGCTCCAGAAGCACGCTGTGGTACTGCCGCAGGGCTTTGGAGAGGTCAATCAACTGATCACGAACCGTCATGAGAGGTATTGTACTGCGAAGTTCTGAGAGGCATGGTTGCAAGGTTTGCAGTTTGGGAGAGCTGCACGCCTGTGCCCTGAACATGACCTGCATTCCCGTTTCTCAGCACCAATCGGTTAAAGTGATAAAGCCAGAGGAGAGAGATGCCACGCCACACCGACACCAAACACATTCTGCTGGACATTGCCCGTGAGCTTTTCGCAGAGCAGGGCTACCGGGTCACCACCCTGGAGCAGATTGCTGCACGGGCGGGCATCACCAAACCCGCGGTGTACCGGCATTACGCCAGCAAGCAGGCCATTCTGGAGGCTTTGCTGGTGCAGGCAGACCAGCAGGAGCAGGAGATTTTCACCGAAGATCCCAGTTTGCCCTTGCAGGACCGTCTGGTTCAGGTGGCGCAGCTTTACACGGGCGGATTCAACCCCCTGATGGCCGTGATCACCGGGGCCAGCGACAAACGGGAGCAGGTGGCAGATGCCGAAATGCATGCCCGCAAGCACATGCGCCAGACCCTCGCGCGCCTGACCGAACTGTTCCGGCGGGAAATCCAGACTGGAACGGTGCAGGGAGATCCGCAAATTCTGGCGGTGATGTTCAGCAGTGTGATCCACGGTTCCCAGATGCACCTGAACCGCAACCCCATCTTGCAGGAGAAGCAACTGCTGGAAGCCTCCATAGAGGTGTTCCTGCATGGGTGCCTGCAGGACAGGGTCAAATCCAGGGCCTGAACCCCTGAACGTGATAGCTTACAGTCATGCGCTACCGAGCTTTCACCGATGCTGACCATGATTTGATTGTGGCCCTGGAGCGAACTGTTCTGCTGCAGGAAGACCCGAACTTTGATGCCCTGCCTGACCGTGAAAAAGAGGGCCGCATCCGCACCAGTGTGGCTTCTTTGCGTTTTTTTGAGCGCACCGAACATTCCTTTGTGGCAGAAGCAGAGGATGTGCTGTACGGAGCCGTCTTTGCCCAGAGCGTCTGGCATGGAGACAAACCCACCGTCTGGATCAGCCGGATTTTGCTGCATCCAGCTGCGCCCTCAGACACCCTGGCTGGCCTTTTGAAGGCCTGCTCCAAGAGTGCTTATGACACCGCCATTTACGAGGTGCACACCTGCCTGACCCCTGAACAGGCCGCCGCTGCAGAGGGTTTCAGGTCGCAGGGCATTTATGCGGTCCGACATCTGGGCTCCAGAAGCGAAACCGCCCAGGGAGAAAAACTGGCCTGATGCTGGGTTACATTGGGACCTACATTTGCAGGCTGGAAACCCCCTGGGTCAAATCCCTGAAAGAAAAGCGTGCCCTGATCAAGCCCGTCACCGAGAAACTCAAGGCCCGCTATCCCGTCACGGTGGCCAGGCTGGACGGTCTGGATGCCCACGACTGGGAGGTCATTGGGGTGGTGACGATCTCCAATGACCACCAGTGGGTGCAGGACACCCTGAAAATGGTCTCGGATGTGATGCACACTTCCGGGTGTGAGGTGACCGAGGAGAGCAGCAGCATTCAGGCCATCGATCAGGATGGTTCAGACGACGAAGAAGACGAATAAAAAGACCGGGCAGCAATGCCCAGTCTTTTCATGGATATGTTGCTTATTTGGTGCTTAACTCTTGAAGTCCTGGTAAAGGATGAAGCAATCTAAGATTGAGTTCTGTTTTACCAGAGAGGATGGCCCGATCGTGTTCTTCTTCACGTGTAGTGGCGACTACACCACATTCAAATTTGGTTTCGCTTTTTCGGACGACAGGCCATACGATCAAGGCGGCCCGACCTGCAATGTCTTTTAGGGGAACAGTGCCCATGATGCGACTGTCTTCGCTGCCTCTTGGTGAGCGGTTATCACCCATCACGAAGTACTCGCCTGCTGGGACCGTGATTTCTTCCTGGGTCAGGGTTCTGATGCCCTGAGCATTGGCCCGAGCAGCAGCGTGGTTGGCTTCCTCACTGTCGGTGTCCCAGCATCCCTGGGCTTGCCAGAAGTCAGTGATGCCTGCCTGATTGACTTTTTCGCCGTTCACAAAGACTTCTCCGGCAGAAACCCGAATTTTGTCTCCGGGCAGGCCCACCAGACGTTTGATGAAAAAAGGGCGATATTTCATTCCAAACAGAGGCCCCAAAATAGGCACTGGTACCTGCGATCCTGGAGAATCCAGGGGGGGTTTGACCACCAGAATGTCTCCCCGCTGGAAGCTGCCGTAGCCCAGACGGTGCAGCCAGGTTTCGTATTTGGGAATGACCACCCGTTCGCCCCAGCGCAGGTTGGGCAGCATGCTGTTGCCGTCCACACCCACCATGGAGATCAGGAAGGTGGTGATGGCCCACGCAAAGAGGATCGCCTCGCCCCAGGGCCGGATGACTTCATCCCACAGCGACCTCAGAAAACTTTTTTTCGGTTTGTCCGACATGCGTTCCTTTCATTAAAGCACCCCTTTTCTGCAAGGGGTTTTGATACAACATCTCACAGGATACCTGTGAAAGAGATGAAAATCATCCTGAGGATGCCGAGGGCCGAGGGCCGAGCGCCGAGAGCTGTAAAATGCTGATGCTCTTGCCATGGGGAATTGCGGCTGCTCTGGTGATTTTGCAAAGCAAAGAAGTTTCCCATTTACCGCCAGACCTTCAAATGTCCAGCAGCATGGCGGCTTTTAGCCCTCGACGCTCTGCCTTCTACACCCCCAGCAACTCCCGAATCCGATTCTCCTGCAACTGTGTTGCTTCCTCTCCAATCCTGACGGCCTCGTCCAGTTTCCAGAAGTTCTCGGTTTCAATGGTGGGGAGCATGCTGGGCCGGATCAGCAGGTCGGGTTTGTAAAGGGCCAGGCGCATTTCGGTCATCTGGGATTGCATCACGATGATGCTGCGGCGGGCGGTGGGCAGCAGGCCCACCCGTTTCTCTTTGTGGAAATGTCCTCTGGGTGGGCTGGTTTCCCCCTCGTATTCGGGGCCGTTCACGAAGGTGACATCCACAGCGATGATGGGCCGGATCCCCATGAACATCACCGCGTCTACAGGCACCTCGTTGAGGATGCCTCCATCTGCCAGCAACTGGTCTCCAATCCACACCGGGTCAATCAGGCCAGGGTAAGCGATGGTGCAGCGCAGGGCCTGGGCCAGCGAACCGTGGTTGAAGTACACCGAGTTGCCGCTGACCAGATCGGTGGCGGTGATGGTGAAGGGCATTTTCAGGTCTTCAAAGCGCTCTGGCAGGTACTGTTTCAGGAAAGCTTCGAAAGCAATGTTGTTGAGCAGCCCCGATCCGATGCCTATTTTCAGCAGTTTCAGCACGGGTGCAGTGGCGGCAATCTTGCGGATGTCTGAGGCAGAATATCCAGCAGCATAAAAAGCGCCCATCAGGGCTCCCATACTGGTGCCTGCAATGCAGGAAGGCCTGACACCCAGACGGTCCAGCACGGTGAACACGCCGATGTGGGCAAAGCCTCTGGCCCCTCCGCCTCCCAGGGCCAGTCCGAAGGGTTTGTGGGGTTGGGTGGTCATCTTGATCTCAATCTAACTTTTTCGGAGGGCAGGGATGGAGGATTGACAGATATAATAAGTACACATATAATAAGTTTACTTAAGAAAGAGGTGTTTTATGTGGATGATTCAAGTGAGTGAATACACGCAGGCAACAGCAGAACAGGTGTGGCATTTCTACAGCAATGTGGCAGGATGGCCCCAGTGGGACAGCGAACTCGAGGTTTGCACCCTGCAAGGCCCCTTTGTGGCTGGCACCCCAGGCACCCTCACACCAAAAGGCATGACCGCCCTTCCTTTTGTGCTCACCGCAGTGGATCCTTTCAAATCTTTCTCGGATGAAACCCACCTGCCTGGATGTGTGCTCAAATTCCACCACACCCTGGAACCCACTCCACAAGGCCTGAAAGTCACCCACACCATCCACCTGATCGGGCCTGCTTACGATCAGTACACGGGCACCATCGGCAAGAGCATTGCTTCCCACCTGCCCCCGGCCATCAAGAAACTGATTTCGCTGGCAGAAGCGCTCACCCCTGCTTGACAGAGCTGGCATGACTGAATGTGATACACAAAGCCTTTCTGGTCCAGAAGCCGATTGTTTTGCAAAAGCTTTTGTGCTCTCGGCTCTGGGCCCCCGGCTTTGCGTCTGATGCCTTATGCTGATCACTGAAAGCCCTGATCCCATGCCTGAAGATTTCCCCACCGAATTTGACACCCCCCAGGACAACCCTGGTTTTCTGCTCTGGACCATCACCAGCAGGTGGCAGCGGCACATCCGGCAGGCCCTGGATCCCCTGAACCTCACCCATGCCCAGTTTGTGCTGCTGGCCAGTCTGGGCTGGTTGTGCACCCGCGAGCAGCACATCACCCAGACCCGCCTGGCAGACCATGCTCACATGGACCCCATGACCACCTCACAGGTGCTCAGAACCCTGGAACAGAAAGGCTGGGTCACCCGCCTTGCCCATCCCAGAGACACCCGTGCCAGGGTGCTGCAGGTCACTGCTGCAGGCACAGAGATGATTGAAAAAAGCATTCCGCTGGTGGAGGCCGTGGACCGGGCTTTTTTTGCAGGTCTTTCCCCGGAAGCTGTGGCCCTGTTCCGAAAACTGGATCAGCAGTCTTCTGGCTGAAGGTCCCGAAGTTGTCTGCAACACTGGGCTGTTCAGCCGATGCACAGATGAAGCAAATTCAGCACAATGGAAGGGAATGAATTCCCCAGAAGACCTGCTGCAAGAACTCACGGCACAACTGGTTCAGGAAGGCGCAGAGGCTGTCTTGCTGCTGGGCAGCATGGCCCGTGGCGAGGAGGTCCTTTATTCCGACCTGGATTTGCATGCTGTTTACCAGACTGTCCCCACCTACCAGCAACGCATTTTTTACCAGAACGGACAGCTGGTGACCATCAGTTTCTACACCTGGGACCGCAAAGAACTGGCTTTCACCGATGCCCAGACGGCCCTGTGGAACATTGAGGGCATGCGGCACACCCGCATCCTGCATGATCCCGAGGGGCGTTTTGCAGACCTTCAGAAGCGGGCACTGGCTTTTGAATGGAGAGAAGTGCAGGACGCTGCGCTGGTCCGCATCAGTTCCCACCTCTACAACACCATCGAAGAATCTCACAAGGTGATGGGGGCCCTGACCACCCACAACCCAGAGAAATGCCTGTTTGCCTTGCAGGGCATGCAGTGGCCTCTGGCAGAAGCAAGTGCATTTGCCAATGGTGCACTGATTGTCACCGAAAACCGCTACTGGAGCACCATCCGGGACCGAGAACAGGATCCTGTCTGGCGGGAAAACTTCTGGACCATGCTGGGTTTCACTGACGCTTCCATTCTTGAACGGGGGGTGGCCGGGCTCAGGCTGTACCTGCGCACCTTTGAACTCTATGGCCAGCACGTCAAACCCGAACAGCGCCAGACCGTCCAGCAAGCCGTTCAGACCATCCGTGCTTTTCTTGAGCAGCGGGGCTATTGACAACTTCGCAATTCACTGATATTCTTACTCTCGCTTTCGGGGCTGTGGCGCAGTTGGGAGCGCGTCTGAATGGCATTCAGAAGGTCAGGGGTTCGAATCCCCTCAGCTCCACCAGAAAGAGATCCGCTGGAAACAGCGGGTCTTTTCTTTTTGTTTCTCCCACAACGTGAAGTGTCTGATGTTCTTGCAACAGGTTTTGCCAGATCATGAAACCCATGTCTTCCTCTGCTGCCCGCGCTTTCCTGGAACAGGACCCTGATCTGGCCCCTTTGCTGGAAAAACACACCCTCCCACAGTCCTTCAAAGGCTCTTTTGATGCGTTCTCTGGTTTGTGCAGCATTGTGATCGGGCAACAGGTGAGCGTGCGCTCTGCAGTGGCTGTGGAGAACCGGGTCTTGCAGCATCTGGGAGGTTTCACCCCGGAAAAAGTCCTGAACACCCACGAGGATGTGCTGGGCAAACTGGGCCTCACCCGCAATAAGATGCGCACCCTCAAGGGCATCGCCACCAGGGTTTTGCAGGGTCTGGATCTGGACCTCCTGCAAGAAGAATCGGACCAGAAAGTCAGCGAAATCCTGCTGGAGATGTGGGGCATCGGGCAGTGGTCCACAGACATGTTCCTGATTTTTGGTCTGGGGCATGAAGATGTGTTTCCCTGGGGAGATGTGGCCCTCAGGCGCGGTTTTTTTCGGGTGATGGGAGAGAACGCCACCCCGGATGTTGCTGAGCGGTGGCGTCCTTTTCGGTCTTACGCTGCGTGGTTGTTGTGGCAGGAATCAGAAACGGATCTGTCCATTCAGCCGCTGTTCTGGGTGCATGTGTGAGGGTCAAACCCGCACAGTTCTCGCTTCTGGCCTGTGTTTTCGCCACAGCCAGGTCAGCACCAGCAAACTGATCAGGGCGAGGGCGGTCCAGCCCATTCCAAATTTCAGGAAGTCTCCTGCAGCCCACTGGCCCAGCAGGGCTCCCAGCAATCCGGCTGCTGCACTGCTCACAAAGCCGATGATGCTGCTGGCAAAACCTGCAATGCTGCCCAGGGGCTCCATGGCTGCACTGTTGGCATTGGGGAAGGTGATGCTCATGAAGAACAGCACCACGCTGATGTGCAACCACACCCCGATCACATTCTGATTCAGCAGGGCATGGGGCACGGTCAGGAAACTGAACAGGCAGATGCCCCACAGGGCGTAACGGATCAGGCGGTGGATGCCCAGCCGGGTGACCAGCGCAGTGTTGGCAAAGGCCCCCAGGGACTGCACAATGCCTGTGGCTCCGAAAGCCAGGGCAAACTGGGTGTTGTTGAGGTTCAGAAAACCCTTGTAGAGCTGTGGTGCACTCATCAGGTAGGTGTACAGGATGGCTGAGGTGAAAATCAGGATCAGGGTGTAGGCCACACTCTGTTTCTGCTGGAACACCAGCACAGCGGCTTTCTTGAGGTTTTCAAAGCTTTGAACGCGCCGTTTTTCCACCGGAAGGGTTTCCTGCAGCCTCAGGCCAGCCCACAGCAGCAGGAAAGCGGCCAGTCCAGCAAGAAAATAGAAGATGGCATGCCAGCCCCACTGCAGAATGATTGTGCCAATGCTGGGGGCAATCACGGGCGCAATCAGGAACACCATCATGGCAAAGGACATGATGCGGGCCATGGCAGCACCGGAGTACTGGTCGCGGATCAGGGCGGTGGGCACGATGCGCATGGCAGCCCCCAGCACCCCTTGCAATCCCCTGAGCACCAGCAGCAGGGTGAAATCCTGGGTGAAGATGATGCCGAGCGTGGTCAGCATGTACAGGAAAAGGGCGGTCATCAAGACGGGTTTTCTGCCGTACTGGTCACTGAGGGGGCCGTGCAGCAGCTGTCCTGCAGCAAACCCGAAAAAGTAGCTGCCCACAATGAGCTGGGCTCGGGTTTCGGTGACCCCGAAGTCTCTGCTCATGGTGCTGAGTGCAGGAAGCATGATGTCGATGGTGAATGCGCCAATGGCCTGCAGCAGGCCCACCAGGGCAATGATTTCAAAGCGGGAGTTGGAGGGGCGGGTGGCTGAAGTCACGGCTCAACTTAACACTTTAAAAAACATATTGAATAGGAAAAAAAGGCAGGTTTTGTGTGCCTTTTTGATCAGATGCCCTGAAAACGCTCGTTTGGTATGGGATTTTGCCTGAGAAAGCCTGCTGAGACAGAATCAGCTTTCGATTTCCACCACCAGCACAGGTTCATGGCCCTGCAACTCCTGCTGGTGTTCATACAGCTCCCGAAAGAGCAGGTCGGTGCCTGCCAGATGGATGCCTTCTCCCACCTGATAAACGGCCTTGTCAAAGACCAACCCTTTGAGCAGCATGGTGAAGACCTCCAGCACATCGTCGGTCTGGCCTTCCTGCGCCAGCAGGGCAAAGTTGGGAGAGCGAAAGCGCTCAAAACCACGGGTGGCATACCAGACCAGACCATCCGGCCTGGTGACCTTGTTCAGGCTGGTCCAGAAGGCGGTGGGAATGTCTTTTTTCAGGTGGTGACGGTCCACTTCCAGGGCAATGTCCTTGACCACTTTGGCGGGGTGGGCCACCAGGGCCACCTCATCCACCACCCCCAGCAAGCCCAGTGGAACAAAAGCGGCTGCCACCTGATAAAGCACCAGCATCTGTTGCAGGGCACTGTCGTTTTCTCCGGTGTAGACGCAGTGCATGTGCAGGCGGTGGTTTTGCAGCTGGTCCCGCACGCTTTTGGGATAACCGGTGGACTGAATGGTTTTTTGCTGGAGGTCCCGGGGGAGGGGACCTTCCTGACCCATCACCAGCACTTCATGCCCGATCATCTGAAAGCGTGCAGTTTCCTGTCCTTCCAGGCGCTCCAGGTGAATGTTGGGGTCTTTGAGCAGTTGCCTGAGGCTGATCACCGCCCGGTTGAGGTCTGGCTGTATGGAAAACAGCAGGATGATGCTGTTTCCTTCAGGAATTGAACCCCGGTTTGCAGGGTCAGTTCCTTCTTCAGTCAGGTTTAAAAACTTCCTCAGGAAACTCATTTCCTTCATCATAGCGGGTTTTGACAACAAATTTCTTACGTTTTGGGGTTCTCCCTGACAAAAGCTTGAGGGTTCAGCCTGCAAAAAAAGCAGTATTGTTTTTTGCTCTGCGGGTGTGCCCTCAGGGGTTGTGCCTGGTTTCTCTGTGGGTCCAGCAAGATGCCAGGAAGCCTGGGAAGCCACAGGACAGCAGCGAAATTTTTCAGAAAACCTGAAAATTCAGAAGGGGAAGATCCTGCAAAGTTAGACAAATTTATGCAGAGTCCAAAACGTAATGTACGAATAATGCTGTACGTTCAGCGAAGATTATGTTAACCTGAAGATCAGGAAGGCAACATGACACGCACCAATCAGAAAACCCAGGCTGCAGAGAAAAGCAAACAACTCATTCTGGATGCTGCTGAAATCCTATTTGCAGAAAAAGGCTTTGAAAAGACCAGCCTGCAAGAGATCTGTGATCAGGCCGGAGTGGCCCGTGGGACCCCCGGGTATTTCTTCGGTTCCAAAGAAGGACTGTATCAGGCTGTGCTGGACCGGGCTTTTGCAGAACCTCTGCAACTGGTGCTGGCCCTCAAAACCCTGGCCCAGCAACCCGCACATGACCCCAGACAGCTCTTGCGCTTTGCCATCGAACAGTTCTTTGATTTTCAGTTCAAACATCCCCGTTTTGTGCGCCTCACCGAGTGGGAAACCCTTTCAGGCGGGCAGTACCTCAGCAAACTGCCCAGCCAGCTGGAGGTGTTCCGGGAAGCCCTGGCCCTGATGCAGCACGAACTGCACTGGCAGGGAGAACCCGAGCAATTCATGATCGACCTGACCGCCCTGTGCTGGTTTCCGATGGCCCACGCAGAGACTTTTCTGAGACCGCTGGGCATGGACATGCAAGACCCCCAGACCAGAGAAAACCGCAAGCAGCATGTGGTGGATTTGCTGCTGAGCAAATACCTTCCAGAAAGGAAAGAGACATGAAACGTGTGCTGGTGACAGGTGGAACCGGAGTGCTGGGCAAAGAAGTGGTGGAAGCCCTTAAAGCCAGAGGAAGCATTCCCAGGGTGCTCAGCCGCAAAAACATCCTCAGCTGGCCCGGAGTGGAAACCGTGCAGGGAGACCTGACCACAGGTGCAGGAGTGGAAGCTGCATTAAAGGATGTGGAGGTGGTCATCCACTGTGCCCACAACCCGACCCATGCCAGACAGAACACCCTGGCCACCCAGAACCTGTTGAAGGCAGTGCAACAGTCTTCTGTAAAACATGTGGTGCTGATCAGCATCATCGGGATTGATCGCCTGACGTTTTACCCTTATTACAAAGCCAAGTTGCAAGACGAGCAGGTGCTGGAGTCCAGCGGCATCCCTTACACCATCTTGCGGGCTGCCCAGTTCCATGACTTCGTGGGCTTTCTGATCCAGTCCATTGTCAAAAGTCCCCTGATCCTGCTGCCCAGAGATCTGCCTTTTCAACCAGTGGGCCTCTCTGCCGTGGCAGAAACCCTGGCCCAGGCTGCACTGCAAGCACCAGCAGGTCGCCTGCCAGACCTTGCAGGACCCGAAGTGCTGACCCTGGACCAGTTGACCCACAGTTTTTTAAAAGCGCAGGGCATCCAGAAAACCATGTACACCTTCCCCTTGCCGCTTTCTGTCTTTAAAGTTTTCAGGGAACTGGCTTCCTCTCAGGTGACCCGCAAAGGAGAGACTTGGCAGGAATGGCTTTCCAGACGGTCACAAACCACCAATGCCTATCAGAAAGCCCAGGGCTGAGGATGTCTGGTTCTGCCCCCCGACCCCTCAATGAAACCGCAGGGCTGTGGTATCTGGCCCTCAATGTGCTGGTGCCTGGAGTCTGGGCACTGGTTTCCCCTCAGGGGTTCTACCAGAATTTTCCGTTGCCCGGACATGCCTGGGTGGCTGCAGAAGGCCCTTACAATGAGCACCTTTTGCGGGATTTTGGCAGCCTGCAGCTGTCTCTTGCTGCACTGACCCTGCTGTCCCTGTTCTGGCCCAGACAGGTCAACACCCGTGTGGTGGCCATCTGCACGCTGGTGTATGGCCTTCCGCACCTGATTTACCACCTGATGCACCTGCAGGCTTTTTCTGGACCTCTGGACATGGTGGCTGCTGTGCTGCTGCTGGCTTTGCAGGTGATGGTGCCCATCCTGCTGCTGGTGCATGCCCCGCCAGAACCCGGCAGGACCCCCTGAAAAAATCCAGGCGGCCCAGGCCTTCCCGGATGTGTGGAAAGGAAAACCTGGGCCGCTGGCTGCCTGACTGCTCTCTAGAGGAGATTGCGGTTGTGACCTGTGCTGCCTGGCGGATCCACCCGGAAGGCTGAAAAGGGAAAGTATGTTGGGTCCGGGGTACATTCAGGGTACCCACAAAAAGGTCCGGGCTCAAAGAGAAAGCCCGCTTCTGGAACCTTTTCCAGTTGCAGAACTTTTGCTGGAATGGGCAGAAGTTGGGCACTGCTGGTGGACAGGGTTTGTCAGGGCTGACATCCAACCCAGTGCTAAAATCAGGCATGTTTAAAGGTTTCTCTTTGTATTTGAGGGCTTTGATTGCATTCGGAATGGGCTACCTGTATTGCTGGATGGTCTTTACTGAAGATTGGGAGGTGCTCCTGATGTTTGGCCTGGGAGGAGTCCTGATGGTGGCAGGACTGGAAAAAAGGATCTGGGATGTGGTGATTGTGTGTTCCCTGCTTTTGCTTGTGTTTCTGATTGGTGTTGTGCCTTTTGGAATATGGTTTCTGCCACACATTGAATATCCAACCCCCTTGTTTTTTGTGTATGGGATTTTGCCTGTTGTGCTTGTAGGATTGCTGGGTTTGTTGTGGTTGACCCGCAGGGGGTGGCTCCGGATTCTGACCATTCCTCCAAGTGCTTACGGATTTCTGGTGGGTTTCGTGTGTTTCCTGTTCTGGCCTGCAGTTCCAGTGGATTGCAGGCAGGTGGAAAGGGATCCCTGGGGAGACTTCTGGTTCACTTATCCTTCACAAGATGCCTCCTGGGTGCATCATCCTGAAGAGGTGCCCCATCGGGAACAACTGCCAGAGGGAACCATTTATTCGGCTGACCAGTACAGTTTGGGTTGTGGGGATGAACTTCCCGCAGAGAGCAAACTGGGCGATGGTCTTTTGCCCAAACAGCCTTTCACCCTTCCTCACTTTCACCCCCGATTGTTGATGCAAGTGGAGGTGCTGCATGACCATCAATTGAGCACCCATGAAGCTCTGTTTGAACTGGGCACCCACCAGCAATTGACCCGCTGGCAGGAGATTCGCACAGAGACCCTGGCAGAGTGAAACCGGCAAAACCTGGACTCTGGTGAGCCTTTTCATGGAGGGGGCTGCGCCATTTGCTGGATTTGGCCTCTCATACGTCCCTTTGTATAATCCTAGGGATGACTGCCAAGCTGAGCACCAACGAAATCCGCCAGAAATACCTCTCGTTCTTCGAGAGCAAAGGACATTTGCGCCTGCCGTCCCACTCGACGGTGGCCCCCGATCCCACCACCCTTTTCACCGTTGCAGGGATGCAGCCCTTCAAACCCCAGTTTCTGGGAGGTGCCGCCACCTTTCCCGGAGTGGAAGGCGAGCACCGCAGAATCACCACGGCGCAGAAGTGCGTGCGTCTGGGGGACATCGAGAACGTGGGCCGCACCCGCCGTCACCTCAGCCTCTTCGAGATGCTGGGGAACTTCAGCTTCGGGGATTACTTCAAGAAAGAGGCCATCGAATGGGCCTGGGAACTGCTGACCAGCGACGCCTGGTTTGCCCTGGACAAAACCAAGCTGTACGTCACCATCTACAAAGACGACGACGAGGCTTTCGGATACTGGACGGCCCTGGGGGTGGATCCCAGCCACATCATCCGCTTTGATGCCGATGAGAACTTCTGGCCTGCAGATGCACCTGCCAAAGGCCCCAACGGTCCTTGTGGTCCCTGCTCTGAAATTTACTATGACCGGGGCCCTGAGTTCGGAGACGACACCTGGGAAGACTACAGGGAGACCCGTGAAAGTGCCCGTTTCCTGGAAATCTGGAACCTGGTGTTTCCCCAGTTTGACCGCCAGGATGGGGGCGTGCTGGCAGACCTGCCCTTCAAAAACATCGACACCGGGATGGGTCTGGAGCGCATGGCCAGCATCCTGCAGGAGGTGTTTGATTTCTACAGCACCGACACCTTCCGTCCCATCATTGACCGGGTGACCGAACTGTCTGGCAAGGCTTATGAGGGGGAGAAATCTGTTTCTCACCGTGTGATTGCCGAGCACCTGCGCAGTGTGACCATGGTGCTGGCCGATGGCACCCTCCCCAGCAACACCGGACGGGGTTACGTGTTGCGCAAAGTGCTGCGCCGCGCCATCCGCCACGCTTACCTGCTGGGTTTCCGTGAGCCTGTGCTTTACACCCTGGTGCCCCTGGTGGTCCAGGCCATGGGCGACGCCTACCCTGAACTGAAGCAGGAAGAGTCCCGCATCCAGAACGTCATGAAAACCGAAGAGGTGCGCTTCCTGCAGACGGTGGCGGCTGGCATTGAGCGTCTGGATTTGCTGCTGTCTGCCCTGACCCGGGGAGACACCTTAAATGGTCAGGAAGCCTTCACCTTATATGACACCTACGGATTCCCCCTGGACCTGACCATCGAAATTGCCGAAGAAAAAGGCATTGATGTGGACCAGGAAGGCTTCGAGGCTGCATTTAAAGAGCAGCAGGAGCGTGCCCGTGCAGCCAGCAAGATGGGCAAGCAGGAGCTGTTCGGAGCCGTTGCAGAAGTGCTGGACGATGTGGCCCGTGAGCATGGTGCCACCGAGTTTGTGGGCTACGACACCACCGAGGCCCATGCTGGCGTGCTGGCCCTGATTGTGGGTGGTGAAGCTTACAAAATCATCACAGTTGGTCAGAATGCCCAGGTGATCCTGTCCACCACGCCTTTTTATGCCGAAGGGGGCGGCCAGATCGGGGACAGCGGCATGCTGGAATGGGAAGGAGGCTGGGGCATGGTGACCAGCACCCAGAAAACCCCTCAGGGCATTTTCCTGCACACCCTGGAAGTCAAGGAAGGCTCCCTGACCGAAGGAGCCCAGGTGCGTGCTGTGGTGGGTCCCAGGCGCAAAGCCACCGAGCGCCACCACACCGCCACCCACCTGCTGCAGGCTGCCATGCGCACCATTCTGGGCAACACCGTGCGTCAGGCCGGAAGCCTGGTGACCCCCGAGCGCCTGCGTTTTGACTACACCCACAACGAGGCCCTGACCACAGAGCAGGTCCGGGAAATTGAGGTGCTGGTGAACCGCTGGATCCAGTCGGATTTCGCTGTGAACTACGCCTACATGGGCATTGAAGACGCCCGTGCCACCGGAGCCATGGCCCTCTTTGGAGAGAAATATGGCGATGTGGTGCGCGTGGTCAGCGTGGAGGGGGGCGTCATCCGTGATGCCACCAATGAAGTGGTGTCCAGCAAAGAACTGTGCGGGGGCACCCACGTGAACCGCACCGGCGAGATTGGCACCTTCGTGATCGTCTCAGATGAGAACATGGCTGCTGGGGTGCGCCGCATTGAAGCCCTGTGTGGCGAGGTGGCCACCCAGTACATCCGCCAGCAATTTGACCTGCTGGGCCGTGCTGCTGCCCTGCTGAACACCGGAGCCAGTGCGCTTCCAGAGCGGGTGCAGCAGGTGCAGGGTCAGATCAAGGACCTCAACCAGACCATTGAGAACCTCAAAAGGGATCTGGCCCGTGCCCAGGTTTCTGGTGGGGCAGGCCAGAACGTGCAGGAACTGGGCGGTTTCAAGGTCGCCAGCCTGAAAGTGGTGGGTCTGGAATCGGGCGCTCTGCGTGGAGCTGCAGACTCCCTGATGGACGCCTCCCAGGCCGATGTGGTGGTGGTGGCTTCTGATGCCGGTCTGGTGGTCAAGGCCAGCAAGGACGCCGTTGCAAAAGGAGCCAACGCAGGCAAGATCATTGGCGTGCTGGCCCAGGCTGCAGGGGGCCGTGGCGGAGGTCGTCCAGACATGGCCCAGGCTGGAATCAAAGATGCAGATGCTGCGCTGGAAGCACTGCCCCAGGCATTCTGAGTTTTTGCTCTATGGGCGCTTAAAAGTTCCTGGACCACCGCGTTCTACTTCAGCGTGATTTCAGCAAGCAGAAAAGGCACTGGCAATGCGCTGGTGCCTTTTCTGCGCATGGAAAAAGCAAAGATGAAGAGGTCAGAATTGGGGAGAATTGTAAAGGTGCAGCGGGTTTGACAGAACCGTAAGGCAGAAGTACCCCTTTGATTAAGATGTCGTCAGAAAAGGTTTTTTTGCTGTGTGATACAATGTGAATCTCTAGAGGTTCTGGATTGGATTTGCTGGCATGCTTACCTGAAGCCACGCTGAATGTTGCGTTACAAATGAGTTCAGAGTACCTTTAGAACAAGAGCCACGGCAAAGATCCACCACTTGCCAATTGGGCGTGAAAGGGGTGAACGCGAAACTGGAGGGAAGACGGTGCTGTGATATTCTTGTGATTCTCAGGATCATAGAATGAGACCGTGCTCTACAACGCAGACGTTTGATTTTGTTAAGACGCCTGTGATAGTTTTTTAATACACAGTCTCCCAGAGCACAGCACGTAAGATCACGTTTGCTGCGCAAAGTAAGCGGTCTAAGTCCCTCTTGTCGCGAGGAATACTATGGCAGTAACAGGAAGTTTTGCAGACATCCCACTCACCGAAGTGCTGGCCACGATCTCCAGAAGATCCGGCAAGCTCTTCATCGCTGATAACGATTCCAAGCAGAGTTACGAACTGCACTTCATGCAGGGCATGCTTTGCGCCTTTTTCATCGGCAAGGAACCCGTTAAGGACGTGTCACAGATCCGTGACTACCTCAAGGCCCTCTCTCGCCGTGGCAGTTGTACCTTTGAGTTTGCCAAAACAGAACCCACTGAACTGGTGAACAATTTCCTGCTGCCCATCGAGCGTCTGGGTCGTTCCATGGCTTCCGAGGACATCAAAGAACAGGTGGAAAGGGACCGTGAACGCTTCGCCCACCCTGACACCCGTTTCATCCTCCTCAAGCCCACCGAGTTCTGGGCCCATGAAGGCCTGGAGTTGTTCTTCCAGAGCGCCCTGCACCTGCTGTCTCAGCCCAACGGTGTGAGCGCCCGCGAACTGATTCAGAAACTCGACCTTCCCATCTCCATGGAAGTTGCCCAGTTGTACCTGTACCAGCTGCGTTCCCACGGAGCCATTGCCCCTGTGCGTGCCTTCGAGTCCGAAACCCAGTACGTGCAGAGCCAGCAAGTGGTGCAACAGGTTGTTGCTAAAGGTGGCAAAGGTGGTCTGTTCGGAGCCTTCCGCAGCCTCTTCAGCCGTCTGTTCAAGGCGAGGACTTCGTAATGATCAAGCCGCTCAAAATCGTCGTTTCTGGTCCTGTAGGAGCCGGAAAAACCACCTTCATCAAGAGTCTGTCTGAAACCGAAGTGGTGGACACCGACGAGGCAGCCACCGAGGACATCGGTAAAGCCAGAACCACCATTGCGCTGGACTTTGGTACGCTCACCGTGGACGACAGTCCCATCTATCTGTTCGGAACCCCCGGTCAGGACCGCTTTGACTTCATGTGGGAAGTGGTCTGCGAAGGAGCCCTCGGACTGGTGATGCTGGTGTCCGGCACCCGCCCCGGTGACCTGGGACGTGCCCGTGCCATTCTGGAGTTCATCACCTCCCGGATTCCCGTGCCTTTCGTGATCGGTGTGACCCACCAGGACCTTCCCAAGGTGTGGCGTCCCGATGACGTGGCAGACTACTTCCAGCTCCCTTACGACCGTGTGTTTGGGGTGAACGCCACCGATGGCGACACCTGCATGGACGTGATCACTTCCATCATCGCCCTGGCCAACGAAGCCCGCAACGGCAATCCTGTTGTCCTACCCTGACCCAACATCCAAAACGTCCCGGAGGCCCGTTAACGCATGAGCAAGCAGGAACAGCTTCAAGAAGCGATTGATCGTTTACGCACAGCGATTCCCGAATTGCAAGGCGCACTGATAGCCTCCACGGACGGTCTGCCCATCGCGTATTCAATGGGTGGAAACACAGACCCTGTGCGTGTTGCCGCCATGGCAGCCACTGCCCTGGGTCTGGGCAAGCGCATCGGTGAAACCCTCAGCGCCGGTCAACTGGCAGAAACCAGCGTGACCGGCAGCACCGCGCAGATCCTGATTTATGCCGCAGGTGCCAAAGGGGTGCTGGCAGTGGTGGCCCCCACCTGGTCCAGCGTGGGCCTGATCCACCTGGAAGCCCGCGACACCAGTCGAAAAATTGCTGACCTGCTGTAAATTTTGAGTTTACCGCAAAAAAGCAAAAACAGAATTGACCCTCTGGCAGAACATCCAGGGGGTTTTTTGTGGTTTTGATGATGGATGGAAAACCTGCCAGCCTTGACTGCACCCACTCAATCATGCAGAAATACCTGTATGCCTGCCTATGTCATCGTGAATACCCGTGTCAGTGATCCTGTCAAAATCCAGCACTACCGAGACCTCGCCCAGCAGTCCGTGCACAAACATGGAGGCCGCTATGTGGTCCGGGGAGGTCCACTGCTGGTGCTTGAAGGGGAATACCATCCAGAGCGTCTGGTGGTGCTGGAGTTCGATTCCCTGGAGCACATCCGGCAGTGGTATGCCAGCGAGGATTACCTGCAAGCCAAAGCGGCCCGTGAAGGCATTGCCCAGTTCGACATGATTGCTGTGGAGGGGCTGGCGGTTCCCTTGTGAACCGCCTGAACCCCAGCAACCCCCTCAAAAGAATGCTGCTGGTGCTGGACCTCGACGAGACCCTGATGCACGCCTCCCGGTCAAAAGAGGCGGCATCAGATTTCCAGATGTGGGAGTACCGGGTGAAAATCCGGCCCCACCTGCAGGCTTTGCTGGAAACCGCCTTCGAGCATTTTGATGTGGGGGTGTGGACCTCCTCCAGCTCGGATTACGCCTGGATTGCTGTGCAGCACCTGTTTGCAGACCCAACAAAGCTCAAATTCATCTGGGCCAGAGAACGCTGCACCTACGGCTGGGACGAGGAGGTGCAGGAATTTGTGTGGGCCAAACGCCTCTACAAAGTCAAAAGGCTGGGGTACTGTCTGGAGCGCACCCTGGTCATTGATGATTCTCCAGAGAAATTCCGCACGGCTTATGGCAATCTGATCCGGGTGGTGCCTTTTTATGGCGCAGCAGACGATCAGGAACTCATCAGGCTCAGGTGCTATCTTCTGAAGATCAAAGACCACCCCAATGTGCGCAAACTGGAAAAGCGCAACTGGCACCAGCAGGTGTAGCAGCCACAGCAGCAGGCAGAATGTTCAAGGCAGAATGTTCAAGGCAGAATGTTGAAGGCAGAATGTTGAAGGCAGAATGTTGAAGGCAGAATGTTCAGAAACCGTGACAGATTTGTGTCAGTGTGCCCATGACATCATGGAGAGAGCTGCAAGAGGGCTGCAAAGGAGCGCACCATGACCACCCGACCCCTGATCATCCTCGATCTGGACGAAACCCTGATCCATTCGACTGTGAGCATGTCTCGCGTTCCCAAACCCGATTTTCTGATCGACAACCTGCGGGTGAAAGTCCGTCCACACACCTTTGATCTGCTCAAAGTCTGCTTTGACCACTATGACGTGGGGGTCTGGACCTCCTCTGCATGGGATTACGCCGAAGCTATCCTGAAAGCGGTGTTTCCCAAAAAACAGGCAGAACAGATCAAGTTCCTGTGGTCCAGAGAGCACTGCATCAGGGAATTCGATGAGGTGCTCAAAGAGCACCTGTGGGCCAAACACCTTTCTCGCGTTGAAAAGGAAATCGGATATCCCCAGGACAAAGTCTGGCTCATTGATGATTCCCCGGAGAAATTTCGGGGCACCCCTGGTAAGATCATCCGGGTGAAGCCTTTCTTTGGCGATGAAAGCGACATTGAGTTGCTGGAACTGGCCGGATACCTGGGCAGGCTGGGCCAGACCGTGCAACCTGAGCAGAAATACGGGAGACGTTAGGGTCAATACCGGGTTTTCTGCAAACTGCTCTTGATCCCCTTCAGCTTGGCGATGAGCACAAAACTGAGGATCACCAGGAGGGCCCAGCTGCTGATCTTGCTGAAATGCACAGCATGCCAGACGTCTTGCTGGTTGGGGTATTTCCAGGCCCCATAAAACGTGCTGATGTTTTCGGCCAGCCAGATGAACAGGCCAATCAACAAAAAAGACAGGGTCAGGGGCATCTGGTGGGGCCTGTGGTTGATCTGGAAATGCACCCTGGTGTTCCACATCAGGACAATGAGGGCCAGGGCAAGGCCCCAGCGCTGGTCTTCGATGTAGTGGTTGCTGAAAAAATTCAGGTACAGCAGGATGGCAAACAGATTGGCTGTCCAGGAGGGGTATTCGCTGAACTTGAGGTTGAAACGCCGCCAGGCCTGACAGATGTAACTGGCCACACTGGCATACATGAAACCCGAGTAGATGGGGACATCCCAGATCTTGGTGTGGGCAAATTCAGGATAGGACCAGGAGCCGTGGTGCACCTTGAACAGTTCCAGGGACAGCCCAAAGATGTGGAACATGCAGACCACTTTCAATTCATCCACGGTTTCCAGTTTGCTGAGCACCATCACGGCCTGCATGGCAAGGCAGACCAGCAGCATGAAATCATAGCGGGGGATGGGCAATTCCAGGTGTTTGCTGAGGGCCAGACTGAGCATGATGGTGGCCGGAAAAATGCAGCAGAGGGCTTCCAGATACACAAAAGTCAGCAGGTCCTGCAGGGCCGGAAATCGGTTCAATGGTTTTAAAATGACGCGCATGCTTGCCCTTCACTGTAGAACAGGAAACTTTGGGGCAAGCCGCAAAAGCATGGGTCCTGTGTGTAAAACCCTCAAATCACTCAAAACCCCATCAGATCTGACAGGTGTAGGTCAGCCACATGGGTTCGATCTGGTACCCCAGCCTGCGGTTCACTTTCAGCATCGCCAGATTGATGACTGCTCCGCCTGTACCTGCTTTTGCATGGCCCTCAGCCTTTGCCCACTGCAAAGAGCGGGCTTTGACCAGGGTGCACAGACCCCGATGCCTGAATTTACGGGAGGTCAGGGTGATTTCGCTCTGCACATCCTCTCGCCTGAGGTCCAGCAAAGTGAGGGCCACCACCTGATTTCGGTAGGTGACTGTGAACCAGACAAAACCTTTCTGCCAGTACGTTTGCTCAAAGGCTTCACGGGTTTCAATGCTCCAGCGGGTTGCAGGGACCTGGGGCACATCCTGAAAACCCTGCAGATAAAGCTGATAAAGGGTTTCCGAAGGTTCTGGAGTGCCCTGCTGCACCTCGAATCCTTCAATGAACAAACGTTCTTCCAGACCTTCAAAAGGCTGAAAGTCAAAATTCTGCAAATCCAGTGCAGCACCATAACTCTGGAAACTGTTCTGGAAGCCCTGGCTCTCTAAAAATTCTCTGGCTGCTGCATAATCTTCCCGCAGGGTGCTTTCCAGAGCAGTGTATCTGCCTCTGGCTTGCTGGACCACAGCATCATGCAGGGCTTTTCTGGCCTCTGGATGGTCAGGATGGGCATAAAACCGCACATGCAGGGTGGTTGGTAAATCTGCTGGTGCAAAGCTGGCATACCCGATCACCTGCCCATGCTGCTCTGTCACCAGCCTTCCATGTTCCGGGTGGTTCTGGATGTTGTGGGCCAGTTCGGTGGCATCAAAGGTCCACTGGTTCAGGTAATGCTGTTCTTGCAATTGGGTGATGAATTTTGCATCTTGTGGAACTGCTGGTCTGATTTGCATGGGTCCAGTATAGAAGCACCGTGTCCAGTGAAAAAATTTTGAATCATAAGCCGAAAAGCTTGGCCCTGAATTGAACATGCATTTAAAATGCATTTGCTCAGGACAAAAGACCACCCTCGACCCTCTACCCTGAAAGCATGCAAGCCACCGTCATGCCCAGCAGAAACCTGATCAAAAGCGTTGCCCTTCCCACCGAGCACGGAGGGTGGGGATTCACCCTGGAACCCGTGCTGCTGGGATTGCTGGTGGCTCCGAATGCTGCTGGATGGGGACTGGGACTGCTGGCCCTGATGGGATTCCTGGGGCGTCATCCCATCAAGCTGTGCCTGGCAGATGTGCGCCGCAAAAAAATGTACCCCAGAACGCGACTGGCCCTGGGTTTTGCTGCCCTGTACGTCACGCTGGGAATTCTGGGATTGTGGCTGGCCCTCTCCCAGGCACAGCAGAACTTCTGGCTGCCTTTGCTGTGTGTCACCCCACTGATGGGGGTGCAGTTGTGGTTCGATGCCCAGAACAAAAGCCGCAACCTGCTTCCAGAACTCTGCGGATCCATCGCCATGGGGGCCGTTGCAACTGCAATTGCTCTGGCAGGTGGGGTGAATTCTGAAGTGGCTTGCGCCCTCTGGATCATCCTGGGGGTGCGCTCTGTCACCTCCATCTGGTTTGCCCGCACCCAGGTCATGCGCGCCAGAGGCAAAACGGTGGACCTGAAGCCCAGTTTGCTGGTGGGCATTCTGGGCTGGTTTGCCCTGGCCTGGACGGGCATCCAGCAAATCACCCCCATGTTTGCTGTGGTGGCCATGACCGCCTTGCTGGGATATCAGGTTTATGCGTTCAGGCAACCCCCCATGGCTGCAAAAGTGGTGGGCTGGGGCCAGATGGCTTTCGGGTTGCTTTTTGTGGTCTGTGCGGTGGTGGGAGTCAGGACAGGGGTTTAAAAATGCCGAGGGCGCAGGGCCAAGGGCCGAGGGCGGTCATAAAGCTTCAGCTTTTGCCAGATGCAAACGGAGTCAGCATAAGTCTGGGAAAACCTGAGGCAATAAAAGATGCAGCGCTTTCTTGACCCTCTGGGTTCAAGAATCTACCTTGCTCTCGACTCTCGGCTCTCGGCCCTGCGCCCTCGGCAATTTCCCCCCTGCCCCCCAAACCCTTAAAATGTCCCTGTGACCACTCATCAAGCACCTTTTACTGCCCTCGCCAGCGTTTATGACGCCATCATGGGGGAGATTGAATACGACGGATGGGCAGAGTTTGTCCTGACCTTTCTGCGCTCAGAAGGATTCACGCCTGCCAACGTGCTGGATCTGGCTTGCGGAACCGGCAACAGCACCCGTCCTTTTGTGGAGGCAGGGCTGCAGGTGACGGGTCTGGACCTTTCCAGAGACATGCTTTTGGTGGCCCAGAAGAAGCTTCCAGAGGTGAATTTCGTGCAGGGCAGCCTGACCGATTTTCGGCTTTCGGAGCGTTTTGATTTGATCAGCTGCATGTTTGATTCCATCAACAACCTGCTGACCCATGAAGACATGCTGGCCTGTCTGGGACATGTGAAAGACCACCTGACCGAAGGAGGATGGTTTGTGGCCGATGTGAACACCCGTTCTGGCCTGCGGGACCTCTGGGAAGGCGGGGTGATCGAGGGGGTGGTGCCTGCTGAAGATGGTCAGGACGTGCATTACCACTGGTCCCACCATTACGACGAGGACCGCGAACTGGGCATGATTCAGGCGTTTTTCCGCATGGAGGACGGCTCTGAGTTCATCGAGCAGCACACCGAACGGGGGTATGATCCGCAGGAACTGGGGGACCTGCTCCAGAAAGCGGGATTCCACGACATCACCATCTGTGAATACCCCGATTATGCTGAGCCAGACGAGGACACGCCCAGGGTGTGGATTTTTGCGAAGGTGAAAGGGGCGAAACGTGGCTAAGATTGCCGTGCTGGGGGCCGGAGGCTGGGGAACAGCGCTGGCTTCCATGCTGCACCAGCATGCCCGGAGTGTGGCTTTGTGGGCCAGAAGACCGGAATTCACCCAGGAGCTGCTGGAGCGCCGTGAAAACCGGGATTACCTGCCTGGGGTGCCGCTGCCAGACGATTTGCCCATCACTTCAGACCTGCAGCAGGCCCTGGACCATGTGAGCCTGGCCCTGATTGTGGTGCCCAGTGTGGGGGTGCAGGAGCTTCTGGAGCAACTTCCCAGAGCAACCCCCATTGTGCTGTGTGCCAAGGGTCTGGGTGCAGGAGGAGAGCGCCTGAGCCTGATGGCCCGCAACATGGGTTTTCAGATGGTGGGGGTGCTGTCTGGTCCCAACCATGCGGAAGAAGTGAGCAGAGGGCTGCCTGCCGCCACCGTGGTGGCCAGTGAAGATGAAGATTTTGCCTTGCTCGCCCAGAGTTTCCTGATGACCCCCAGTTTTCGGGTCTACACCTCCACAGACCTGGTGGGTGTGGAACTGGGTGGGGTTCTGAAAAACGTCATTGCAGTGGCAGCAGGGATGGTGGACGGTCTGAAGCTGGGAGACAACGCCAAATCTGCCCTGATGACCCGTGCCCTGCGCGAAATGCAGCGCTACCTGCAGGCCCAGGGTGCCGAGGAAGACACGGTGTTCGGACTGTCCGGTCTGGGCGATTTGATTGCCACCTGCACCAGCCAGCATTCCAGAAACCGGGCTGCTGGTGAAAAACTGGCATTGGGTCAGGATCCCAGACAGGGTGGGAAGGCCATTGAAGGCATCCGCAGCACTTACCTTTTGCACGAGTGGGCCCAGACGCATCAGGCCGATTTGCCCATCGTGGAGGTGGTGTACAGCATCCTGGAGAACCGGATCACCTTCATGCAGGGGGTCAGCATCCTGATGGGGCGCAAAGCCCGTTCTGAGTGAACCCAGCACTGTGAATCCAGCATCCCACAACAAAAAATGATCCCGGGTGTGCGGCCCGGGATCCACCAGAGGAAGAAGTGTGCACGTAGTGTAAGGTCTGTTTTTCATGCCGTTGGGGTGAAATC
Source organism: Deinococcus roseus (assembly GCF_014646895.1). Classification (NCBI taxonomy): domain Bacteria; kingdom Thermotogati; phylum Deinococcota; class Deinococci; order Deinococcales; family Deinococcaceae; genus Deinococcus; species Deinococcus roseus. The sequence continues at coordinate 4,738 of NZ_BMOD01000011.1, read as the reverse complement.
CCACATTGCACAACCCCCCTTTTTTTGATGAAAGAAAACACAAGAAACGAAAGAAAAACAAACCCTCCATGAGCTTCAACTGAAATCAGGCCGGGACCTGTGCTGCTTTGAGTTGCTTTCCAGCAAACACTGCCCACAGCAGGCTCATGCAAACCACCACCACCGAGGCCACCATGAAAGGAATGCTGACCGGAATCTGGTCTGCCACCCCAGAAACCGCCAGCACCATCAGGGGCATGCCGCACTGCGCCACCATGCCCAGCACCCCAAAAACCCGTCCCCGGTACTGCTGGTCCACACTGTGCTGCAAGAGCACAGAGACAAAAGTGTTGGTCAGGGCCACGGTGATGCCCATCAGGGCTGCACTGGTGAACATGATCCACAGGTGCTGCTGGGGCATCATGCCCAGCAGGGTGAACCCCATCCCGAAAAGGCCCAGAAAGACCATGCGCCGGGGCTGCCATTTGTTGCCAAAAATCGAGACCATTACGCTGCCCAGCACCATTCCTGCAGAGAAAGCGCCCATCCAGAACCCATAGCCTCTGGCACCCAGGCCCATTTCCTGCATGATTCTGGGGGTGAGCACCTCGGTGGGGGCAAGGGCACCATTGATCAGGAAGGCCATGCCCATCACCATGGGCAGGATGCTGCTTTTCTGGATCACCTGAAACCCGGCTTTCATGCCTTTCCAGAAGGGTTCAGGCTGGGCAGGATGCAGTCTGGGAATGTCCACAAAAACCAGTACCACCGCCATGATGAAGAAAGTGATGGCATCGATCAGCAAAGCCTGTGCCGTTCCGAGGGTGCTGATCAGGGCTCCTCCTCCCACCAGACCCAGCAGTTGCATGCTCTGGGTGGCGGTGCCCAGCAGTCCATTGGCACGGGGAAGCTCTGCTCTGGGGACCAGTTCAGGAAAGATTTTTCCCGCAGCAGGACGGTACATCACCCCGATGGTGCTGAAAAGCACCGTGATCAGGTAGATCAGGGGCACGGTCAGCAAATGCTGAGAGGCCAGATAAACCACACCCAGTGCAATGAGGCCACGCAGCACATCACCCACAATCAGGGGAGGTTTGAGGGGGATGCGGTCCATCAGGTTTCCGGCCAGTGGGCTGAGCAGCCCCGGAAACATCGAGAGGGCCAGGTTGATGCCCATGCTGGTGGCAGACCCGGTGAGGTCCAGAATCAGGAAACTCAGGGCGATGCCGTTTAAAGCGTCTCCAAAGTTGGACTGTGCGGTTCCCAGCCAGTAGAGGGTAAAATTTTTGTTCCACAGCTTTGTTGCAGGCATGTTCTGATGGTCCTGCAAAGCTACTCCAGAACAAATACTGATTTTCAAGTAGAGATTTGCGAGGATAAAGCATGACTGTGGCTGCCCCTGTTTTGCTGCTCGAACCGCTCAACCGTCAGATTGTCGAACTGTGCATTCCCCAGGAACGCACCCTCAGTGACCTGACAGAACACCTGCGGGCCGAGATGAATGGGATTTACTACCGGGTGCAGCGCCTGCTGAAAGCGGGGGTTCTGGAAATCAGCCGCACCGAAAAACGGGCAGGCAGGCCCATCAAGCACTACCAGGCCACCCACGAGGCTTTCTTTGTGCCGTTCAGAAACACCCCCTACCAGGACATGGCGGAGTACTGTTTTGGCCTGACCTCTCCCTCCCTGCAGGGGTTCTGGGGATCGGCTTTTCAAAAAGCCCAGGACCTCCCCGGAGAATGGGGCCTGTCCATTGCCTACAGCGAGGCCAGAAGCAGTTTCATTCTGCAAATCCAGCGGGACAGCGACCACCAGCAGGAACACAACCCCATGGAGCAGTGGGCCACCGAAAACCGCATTCTGGCCACCTTTGACCAGCTCAGGCTTTCCCAGGAGCAGGCCGAAGCCATGTACCAGGAACTGTTGCAGGTGTACCGCAAATACACCCACCTGCAAAGCGAAAAAGCCCCTTTCCACTGGGTGGGTCTGTTCTTTGCAGAGAAAGGCCAGCCCTGAAATGGCCACACTTGAGGTGCCCGAAAAACTCAACTGCAATGTGCTGCTCACCCAGACCAACCAGCGCATTCTGGAAGCCTGCATGCTGCGCGAACACACCCTTAAGGAACTGGTGGAAGAACTGCATCTGGAGATGAGTGAAGTGCATTACCGGGTGCAGCAACTGATCCGGGCAGGGATTCTCAAAGTGGCACGGGAAGAAAAACGGGCAGGCAGGCCCATCAAATACTACGCCCCCACCCAGCAGAACTTCTTTCTGCCGTTCAAGGACACGGTTTACAACACCGTGTCGGATTTTGTTTCCCAGCAGATGGAGCCCATCATGCGCCGCTTCATCGACCTGATTTTCCGCAATGTGCCCCAGGTGGGAGAATGGGGACTGTCTTTTGGGCTTCAGGAAAAGGACGGCAAATTCACCACGATTTTTCGTCAGGAAGGCAAACACCCGGAAGGATTAAAGGGTGAGGAAATGCAGCTCAGGTACCGGGTGCTGGCCATGTGGCAGAACCTGAGCCTGCTCCCGGAAGATGCCCGCAGCATGCAACGGGAACTGATGGACCTCTACGAAAAATACCGCCAGAAACAGAATTCTGACGGCGAGAAGCACATGCTGGGATTGTTTTTCACCCCTGGGGATTTTCAGGACGATTGAGAAGAACCAGCAAGCTCAATCCAGCAGGATGCGGTCCAGGGCTTCCACAAAGTCTTCGGGTGCATCCAGCCAGGGATAGTGCCCAGCGTCCAGAACAGTGATTTCTGCTCCGGCCAGGTCTTCAAGCCACTGCACCTGATCGGGGTAACTGGTGCGGTCATGCTGTCCCACCAGCGCGAAAATCGGGCATTCCTGCTCCACCAGGAAACCTGGATACTCAAATTCCCACAATCCGGCGCGCACAAAAGCTTCCTGCACCTCGCCGCTGCCCAGCAACTGGGCTTCCACATCGCTGAACTCCAGACGCATGCGGCTCTGCACGTCTTTGAACTGCATGTGGTTCAATAGATCGCGGGCATTGAGCAGATTGAAAGCCTGTTCCACACGTGCAGCGCCCACCAGAGGGTACTCCTCTTCCTTGAGGTTCTTGAGGATTTCTGCTCTGGGGTCCTCGAAGGGTTTTCCGGTGTACTCAGAGGCGCTTTTCAGCAGTTCCAGGGCCAGTTCTGGCATGTGGATCCAGGGGGACACCACAATGATTTTCTCCACGTGCTGCGGATACCTGCGCCCATACTCCAGGGCAATCATGGCCCCGAAACCGTGCCCCAGGGGGCTGAAGGTTTCCAGGCCCAGAAAGCTGCGCACGGCCTCCAGGTCCTCCACCAGATCATCGATCAGGAGGGTGTCCTGTTTCAGTTCTTCACTGCGCCCACTGCCCCGCTGGTCCAGATAGACCATCTGGTAGCGGGACAGGTCCTCGCCAATCAAATCCCGGAAGGAGAAACTGTTGTACCCCGGTCCGCCATGCAGGTAAATCACGGCAGAATTGCCAGGGTTTCCCACCTGCTCAAAGTACAAATCCACGCCGTTCAGGTGCTCGAAATAACTTTCATCCAGCCAGTCGCTCATACGGGGTCAAGTCTATCATTGTGGGTTCTGGCTGCACAGTTCACAGTTCACAGTGGGGGTGGAAAGCTGAGTGCCGAGGGCGAAAAGCAGAGGTGGTTTTTATCTTTTGTAAGAGGGGATGTTGTTCTTCTCAAAGATCTCCTGAAAACAGTAAAATCCTCATTTAAAACTTGAAACACTGAAACCATATGTCAAGAGCCCTGCGCTGGATTGTGCCACTGGTTGTTCTGCTGGTCATTGGTTTTCTGCTTTATCCTCACCTGAAAAATGCAGCCCGCTATTATGAATTGATCCGTGAACCGATGCCAGCACACCTGCCTGTGCCCGTCAAAGGGGTGCTTCCCAGAAGCCTGGTGGACACCTGGGGAGGGGCCAGAAGCGAGGGCCGCAAGCACGAGGGCATCGACATTTTTGCGAAAAAAGGCACACCCATTCTGAGCAGCACCCATGGCATAGTGACACGCAAGGGATGGAACCGTCTGGGAGGGGAGACCGTAACGGTGCTCGGTCCCGGAGGGAATTACCATTATTATGCCCACCTCTCCAGATATGCTGACCTGAAGGTGGGCCAGTGGGTTGAAAAGGGCACCGTGCTGGGTGAGGTGGGGAACACTGGAAATGCCCGCACCACCCCTCCACACTTGCATTACGGCATTTATGACTTCAAATGGAAGGCCATGAATCCTTACCCCTTCCTGAAGTGACCTTCTGAAGGGATCAGAGCGTGAACACCCAGCCCACAAAAAGCAGAAAGAGCCCGAGCACAAAGTAAAAAATCCGGGCTCCTTTTCTGCCCATCAGATCTGCAATCAGGCTGGAGAGGTCGTCTTCATAAAACCAATTCCAGTTGAACACACTTCCAGCCAGGGCATAAAGACCGCCCCCAAACAGAAAGATCAGGGGCAGCCAGTGTTCCATGTGTTATCTGATGATCAGCCAGAACACCCCGATGACCAGCAGCACCACACCAATCAGGGCATAAAAAATCCTTGCTCCTGTCCGACCAACCAGGGCCACAAAAGGCCGTGCACGCCAGTTGTTGAAAAACCAATCCCAGTTGTAATAACTTGCTGCCAGGGTAAAGAGACCACCCAGAATACCTAAGTACAGGACAAAATTTTGATGGCAGGGGCGTAAAAGCGCCGCTGGGTGAGCACTCTGACCAGGTGCCCCAGGCCTAAC